>QKII01000250.1 GCA_003249625.1 Propionivibrio sp.
CCTCGGCATGCAGTGCCACGTGGAAATGACACCGGAGATGATCGAATCCTGGAACGAGCAATGGGGAGAGGAGACGCTTGGACTGGCCCCACTGCCGCCGTCGGTGCAAACGCCGGAGCAGATGCAGGCCGATACGGGCGAACGCCTGCCGGCAATGCGCCGGCTGGCCGATCAGCTCTATTCGGTATGGATCGAGGGACTTGTCAAAGACTGACCCCGGAAACTCGTCGCGCCGGACGCGCACAAAAAGCCCGGAATCCTGCATGGATTCCGGGCTTTTTTTGCAGCCGATGTATCTCTAGAACGGAATATCGTCGTCCATGTCATCGAAGCTCGGCGCTTTTTTTGCCGGTGCCGGGCGATTGCCGCCACTCGATGGCGCCGACGAGGGCATGCTGCCGCCGTATTCGACTTCTCCGCCGGACGACGAGGCGCTCTGGCGGCCGCCGAGCATCTGCATCTCATTGGCTTCGATTTCCGTCGTGTAGCGCTCCTGGCCTTCCTTGTCCTGCCATTTGCGGGTACGGATGCGGCCCTCGATATACACCGACGAGCCCTTCCGCAGGTACTGTCCGACGATTTCGGCCAGCTTGCGGTAGAAGACGACACGATGCCATTCGGTAATCTCACGCTTTTCACCGGACGCCTTGTCTCTCCAGGACTCGGTGGTCGCCAGACGAACATTGGCCACGGCATCGCCGTTCGGCATGTAGCGGGTTTCCGGGTCGGCACCAAGGTTGCCGACGAGAATGACTTTATTGACCGAGGCCATGAAAACTCCCTGAAGGATGCGCGTGGACAATGTTTTGTGTCCGTGGACAATATTTTGTGTCCGTGGACAATAAACCTTGTCAACACAGCTTGAAGAAAATCAAATAGTTAAAAACAACAGAACAAAGTGAAGGCAACAGACACCATATGGGCTCTGTAGTTTTGCTCACGTACAGCGCCGATATGCACCATTTGAGCTTCACTGAACCTAGTGAGTATACACTGAGGCCGTTCGCAAAAACCTTCCAAAGTTGAGCCCGAAGAACACATGGGAATTAGTGTCGTTCCGCGCCATCACCAACGCACCGAATTGAATAGCATTCAGGCATAAAAAGCGCCATTGCATTCGAATAGGTGATAAACGTAGCGTAGAAAATCTGGGAACGTGCAAGGCGCACCCACAGAGAACCACGCTGCCCGTGCGGATAGGCAAGCGGTTGCAGGCTTGCACAGCGCACGACGCACGACGCTTAAACGTTGCGTCCGAATAACCTTACCGGACGATTTGGCCCCGCGCAAAAAACGCTGCGAGAATCAGCGGGTTGACCGCCAAATAGCGAGTTTATTTGAAGCACGCGCAAACCCGTAAGCACACGACAAAGCTACTATTGTTTAACCGGGTAAGTCAAGAGACTTCCATTTCCCTGTCATTGAGTCAGCCCCAACCAACGTCGATCGGGGAGTGGCAGGCTACGAGCGGCGTACGGTTCTTCCTACCTTGGTAATGCTTGGCCTAGCGGTAGTCCCGCGCTCTATGAAAGTAGGCTGAATAGGCACCTTAAGGGACGTTGATTCTCCTTTCAACCGTGCAAGCAACTGTAGTGCAGCAAGGCGTCCAATTTCAACGTTATCGACGCTCATAGTCGTCAGCGGCGGATCGAATTCAGCAGCAATTTCGATATCGTCAAATCCTGTTATCGATACATCATCCGGCACCTTGATTCCCAGCTTATGTGCCTCAAGGAGCGCTCCGATAGCCAACGTATCGTTCCCACAGATAACAGCGGTTGGCTTAGGGCCGGAACTTTCGAATATTGAGCGAAAGCTCTCCCGACCAAATTGGATTGTTGCCGGACCTATGTGGAGATGCTGCGGACGCAAACCCAACCCCTCTTCCGCCAACTTCTCACGAATCCCAGAAAGGCGAGCAATGGCCCGATCGTTCTTTGACATCGGTTGCAGTATTGCCCCCACTATCGTATGGCCAAGACCCAACAAGTGTTCTGTGATCCTACGGTAGGCCTCCTGATTGTCAAAGCCAACATTAGGATGTTTGCTTTCCGGATGGAGTCCGTAAATTACGACATAGGGAATACGACGCGCCTCAATCATTTCAAAGAGCTCAGGCTCCTGGGTTTCACCCACTATTGCCAGAGCTTCGACCCCGCGCGCCAACATCGTTTTAACCTGCTCTGCGGCTTGAGCAGGATCGTAGTTTGAGTTCCCAATGAGCAGCGTAATATCTTGCTCAGCGAAGGCGGCTTGCATACCGACGACTTGGAGAGCCCAAACTTCTTGTCCCAAGGTAGGTATTACAACTCCGGCAATCGCAGTCCGACGCCTTGCAAGCGCTGATCCAGCCGCATGCGGAATCCAACCAAGCGAGGCCGCGGCCGCCAGTACCCGCTCTCGAACGTGAGAGGCTACTTTTTCCGGAGAATTAAAACTTCGCGAAACTGTTGCAGTAGATACGCCGGCCGCGAGCGCAACGTCTTGAGCGCGAGGTGCGCGTTCCATACTATTCATACGTTTAATCGGTTTAGGCTAACTAATAAGAAGTTCAGCTCACCTTTTAGCATAACTCCCTCCTAAAAACAGAAAAATTAGCCATCGTGCGGTGGCTTCATCTTACTCACCACCCCTCTTCACGAACAGCAGTGGCAGCTAGCAGCCGACAACAATTTCTCAAAAGAACAAAAGCGAGCAAAAGACTAGCCTGCGGACAAGTCTCGCTCGCGATACCCTCAAATCCGATTAACAAGCTCCCACGTCACATCCGGAGATTAAGGCCAGACGCTCCTCAAGGAGAACCTCCAGTGTTTCCAACGCGCTGGTAAACCCGGAAATTCCTTCGGCAAGCTTTTCAGATGCCATCGCATCCACAGCATGCATGCGTTCGAAGGATTTTTGGTCAAGTGTAATTCGCTCTAGTCCCTCACGGCAGACTTTCACTGGATCAAGCTTGCGAGGCAAATCGCCTTCCGTTTGGCTCATCAACTGCGCCGTGTTCTTGGTCAGTCCGCGATAACGCGCCTTCTTCATGCCGAAGCGATTCTTGATGATCTGAAAGGGATGCTCAACCTTGGCGCGGATAACGCAGATCTCAAACAAGAGATGGGCAAGCGTGTGCCAGTGCGCACCAAAGCGAAACTACGCGAAGCCGCAACCTCGCATATGCGACACCTCGAACAAAACCCCGAGCGCGTCATCAGTTACTTCCAGGATAAGCGCGTCAAATATGCCGCTTAATACTTCATCGGGCCGGAGCAATAACCTTCCTATCTTTCCAAAAATCACAACCCACCCCATTTATCAATTTCGGCCGAAGCTATCCGACCGCATTCTGGCAAGACGCCATAAGCTCAATTTCTATACGTTTTAAGAACAAGAGCATCGACCTCGGAACGCGTCGGACAGCCCAGTCGCCCACCAAATTTCGTGCATTTCAAGGACGCAGCAGCGCACGCAAACTGGGCGGCGTGTTCGATGCTTTTCCCCTCCAGAATTGCCAACGCAAGCGATCCGTGAAAAACATCACCGGCGGCCAAGGTGTCGACGATCGGGACATCGGGTGGCAAAACGCTGCGGATTCGCCCCTCCTCGTACCAGCAATATCCCTTTGGGCCACAACTGGCACCCACGTGACCACTATGCGAACGGCCCGTCTTGAGTAGCGCTTCCTCAACATCCTCACAGTCTGCGTAGATACGTAATCCAGCGTCTGAGAACACCGCGTAGTCGGCAAGGGGCATCAAGCGCAAAAGGTCCTCGCGAGGGGCGACTTCGCCATCAACCATGCTAGGAATGCCCATCTTTCGCGCCGCGATCAATGCAGCCTCAGCCCCCTCAACCCATCGGGCTTCACAGTGCAAGAAGTCTGCATTTTTCAGACTGTCCAAAGGCAACCAGTCGGCAGTTTTGTCAGCGGTTTGATCATGAAATGGCACAACCAGACGCTGCCCCATTCGATCGACAATTATCGCGACTTGAGAGGTTGAGGAGCCTGGAACAACATGCAGGTTGGTTGTATCAAAACCCTCATCAGCAAGACTATCTCGGGCCGATATGCCCAGCTGATCACTACCGATGCGCGACCAAATCTGTGCACTCCCTCCCAGTCTCCTGAACGCATAGGCAGCGGAAAGGGCCATACCATCGACAAGTTGGCACCGCTCTGATGGAAGAATTTTCGCTGGCGGTGGCGGAATTGAATCGACACGGAATATTGTTGCCGAGCATATCGCGCCAACCGCAATCATTGTTTTTGGCTGGGAGGAAGATTCAGACATGTAAGTCGCTCATTTCGGAAAATAGATCGAATGAAAATGTGGCTCGCCGAATTACTCTTGACGCAGTCGTTTCCACGCCTCGGCAAAACTTCTGGCGCGCTCCCCGACTTCCTCACAACTCATTCCAGGTTTGTATAGTGCCGAACCAAGCCCGAACGCACCTGCTCCCGCCTCGATATACGGTTTCATCGTTTCGGGGGTAATCCCACCAAAGGGAAGAAGCAAAATATCCTTAGGAAGAATCGCGCGCATTGACTTGACGACCTTCGGCGAAATCAATTCAGCCGGAAAGATCTTCAGAGCATTCGCGCCAGCAGCGAGAGCGGACAGGGCTTCGGTTGGGGTGGCTATGCCGGGAACACACACCATGCCCATTTTTTTTGCTTCACGGATAACAGCGACGTCTGCATGGGGCATAAAAACCATTTCCCCACCCCACGTCTTAATTTTCCCAACGTCTTCAACGTTCAGGACCGTACCCGCACCTGCGAGCGCGTCCTCAGGCAGAACCGCACGAAACTCAGCTATGCTCTTGAAAGGTTCCGGCGAATTCAGCGGCACCTCAATCAACCGAAAACCCGACTCGTAGAGCACCGTTCCAATGGCATTGCATTCCTCCGGTTTGACGCCGCGCATAACTGCAACAAAGGGCATTGCTTTTCTTGCAGCATCAAAACGGGCCAGTAACTGCTCATATTGGTTCATTGTGATTCCTTCAGCACGATCTAATAGCTTGGAAATTCCATCACTCAACTGACGTCGATAAAAAATCATGGACACCAGTCGAGGATGATTTGATATGCTCGTCAGTTACTTCTTGGCGCGTGCTTTACCGATTTCTGCGTAGAGTTGCGTGACAACGTCCGCACCAATATTTGCGGCGTACTTGTCAACCACCGGCTTCAGCTTTGCGCGGATTTTTGACAGTTCTTCCGGGGAGAACTCGCTCACGGTCATATTTTTGTTGAGGATTTCGAGTGCCTTTTGCTCCGCTTCACGCGACAGCTTCCGCTGATAATCACGTGCCTCGATTGCCGCCGCCGCGATAATGTCTTGCTCTTCCTTCGTCAGCTTGTCCCACGTTTTTTTGCTAGCGAGAAGCGACTGCGGGTTATAAATATGGCGACTGAGAGTGAGGTACTTTTGCACTTCTTGGAACTTGTTAACCTCAATGATCGCCAGCGGGTTTTCTTGGCCGTCGACCACTTTTTGCTCGAGGGCGGAGTAGACCTCGGCAAAGGCCATCGGTACCGAGTTGGCCCCAAGGGCGTTAAATGCATCAATGTAGATCGGCGATTGCACGACCCGCAGCTTCAGCCCTTCAATATCATCCAGCTTTTCAACCGGGCGCTTGTTATTGGTTAAATGCCTGAAGCCCAATTCCCAGTACGCGAGATTCACCAAGCCCTTCGCGGGCAACTTGTCGCCGAGAGTCTTACCAAAAGGACCGTCGACTACGGCGTCAGCTTCCTTCGCGCTGTCAAAGAGGAAAGGGAGATCAAGTGCTGCGAATTCTTTGATCTGGCTCTGCAAAATACCGGAGTTCATCGAGGTGAAATCGATGGTCCCACCTTGCAGGGACGACACAACCTGCACATCGCCGCCAAGCGCCGAGCCCGGATAGACCTTGACGGACATTTTCCCGCCACTCTTTTGCTTGATGATTTCGCCGAACTTCTCCGCCGCCAAGACAATGGGATGCCCATTGGCAACGGCCGTCGCAAAGCGAAAAGTATGCGTTTTAATTTCTGCGCTTGCTCCACCCATCATGCCCAAGCCACAAGCGGAAATAATTGCCGCCCCGATAACTTTTTTGAATTTCATTTACTCCTCCTACTATTTCAACTGTGACAAAAAGCGCGGTTTGCCCGCATGAAATGAAAGCCGGAGATACTGCCCCGCCGGCCCTCAAAACTGATCCAGCAATTACCCTCCGAACCACTTTGCCGGAACAATGACAATCGCCGGGAAGAGGATCATCATGGTCAGGACAACGAGGTTCGACACCAGGAATGGGGCAATCCCCTTGATCACCTGGGTCATGTTGCTTCGGGTTGCCCCAGCGACGACGTTGAGCACCGTGCCTACCGGCGGAGTGATCAATCCAATTGAGCCGCAAACAACAAAGATCACACCAAAATAGACTTCGTTGATCCCGGCCTGTTGGGCCACGGGCAACAGCACCGGGGTAAGGATCAGGATGATCGGCGAGAGGTCCATCACGCAGCCGACGGCAAACAGGATGGCAATCATGGCGAGCATCAGCAACGTCTGGTTACCCATCAGTGGCTTCAAGAGTTCGACCATCTCGCCTGGTAGGTCGGCAATGGTGATCAGCCAAGCGGCGGCCAGCGCGGCGGCGACGAGGAACATGACGATACCCGTACTCTTGGTGGCGGTCACCAGAACGTCGAAGACTTGGCTGATCCTCAGTTCTCGGTAGATGACGATGGCCACGAAGAGCGAATAGACGGCGGCAACGACGGCGGCCTCGGTCGGGGTAAAGATGCCGAATTTGAGACCGAAGATGATGATGCCAGGGAGGAACAGAGCCCAGACCCCTTCCCGAAGGGCAACCCCGACATCGGACCAGCTTTGCTTGTCGTGGACCTGGGCAGTGTCGTTGCGTGAGACAAACCACCAGGTGAAGGCGAGGCCAACGCCCATGAGGATGCCGGGGACGATGCCGGCGAGGAAGAGTTTGGAGATGGAGACGCCCCCAGCGACACCGAAAAGGATGAAGGGGATCGACGGCGGAATGATCGGACCGATAATGCCGCCGGAAGCGACGAGACCGCAGGATTGGCCCTGATTGTGACCGGAGGCGACCATCATGGGAACCAGCAGTGTAGCCAGCGCTGCAGCGTCGGCAACGGCGGAGCCGGAAAGGCTAGCCAGAAGAACGGAGGCGACGATAGCGACGTAGCCGAGGCCGCCCTTTCGGTGGCCGACAAGGGCCAGCGCCACTTTCACGATACGCTTTGAAAGACCTCCGGCGTTCATAACTTCGCCCGCGAGGAGGAAGAAGGGAACGGCCATGAGGGTAAACGAGGTGGTACCGTTAATGAGATTCTGGGCGATGATCTGGGCGTCGAACATGTCCTGCTGGACCATGAGGGCGACGGCCGCGCCGAGGAGGGCGAATGCGATGGGCATGCCGATGATCATGCAGCCCGTAAGAGCGCCGAGGAAGATGAGGATAGTCATGTCGGGCTCCTTGGCTTAGTGGGCGTCATCAAGGCTGTGCCGTTGCACTTCGGCAAGGGCTTCTTCAGCTTCGGAGGCCATGGTGTGGGTAAGCTTGCCGGTGACGATGCAGTAGAGGTCGCCGAGCAGAACGAGAATGGCGATGACGCTAAACACGATGCCAACACCGTAAAGCGCGCTCATCGAAATTCCCGAGGCTGGTGCAAAGTTGCCAAGGTTGATAACGGTCTGCTGCCAGCTGCCGTCGAGGAACAACCACATCATGCCGATCATGAAGACATGGGCGATGGCAAGAAGAATTCTCTGGACCAACAGGGGAAACTGGGTCAAAACGGCGTCAAAGCCCAAGTGGCCATGCTCGCGCAGTGCAATCAGACCAGCGGTGTAGGTCATCCAGGTCAAACCCCACGAGGACAACTCTTCCGAGACGGTGATGCCGCTGTTGAAGGCGTAGCGCAACACCACGTTTCCAAACACCATGATGATCATCGCCACCAGACAGAAGGCTGCGAAGAGCTTGAGTACTACGAATAGCCAGTCAACTAGTTTTTTCATAAAAGGTCCCTACTCCGTTCTTCCTCACAAAACAGCGCGTAAAACAACGAGCACCACGCCGCACGATGACTACGCCCTTTGGATTGCAAATACCCAAACGCGTCACCTCGAAATTCTGTGCGGCGGATCAATCCAGCCCCCTGACCTGTGCCACACACAACCTGATGCAAGGCAGTAACAACTCGTAGGAAAAGAACACTGAAAATGTAAGCGCGTACACTAGGTATCGACCAGGAGCATGTCAACTACTTTTTTGGAGTTTTTAATCATTTTTGCAACCGCGTACATAGTGCAACAAGCATGCCTAAGGTATTTCAAACAGTGCCGATAATAGAAAGTCGCCGAACATGAAAACACCCCCTAGCCAGCAACAATTGAAGCCCCAAGAAAACATTAGAAAGATCTAACAAACCCAATTAGTTACATTAGAAAACTGATTTTTCGACACTTTTGTTGTTTATGCATCATGAAAACCATATTTTCTCTACTCAGACGAAAGAATTCGCTGATCGAGAACCCGGGGAGCAAGACCCCTAGAAAATTAACTTTTGTCGGTTGATTTTCTGCACAGAAATGGATGCGCTTGCATTTTTACTGAAATTCTTGTATCTAGACGCCGCAATGGTCGCGCTTACATAGATCTTTCATTTCACAACAGGTATCACCAACTCACAAGACACGGGAGGAAAAAAATGAACACGGAATTACAGGGGAAAACAGCCCTGATTACAGGAAGCACCGCAGGAGTGGGCTACAAAATCGCGGAAATTTTCGCGACGAACGGAACCAATGTCGTGATCAATGGGCGCCGTGACGAGGCCGTCCAAAAGGCCGTCGATACACTTAGCGAATCATTCCCCAGCATTTGTGTTCAAGGCATTGCCGCAGATGTTGGAACTGCCGAAGGCGTACTGCAGGTCGTATCGCAATGCCCTCACGCGGACATTCTGATCAACAACGTGGGGATCTATGGCTTCCATGATTTTCTGGAGACCCCGGATGATGAATGGAACCGCTATTTCGAAGTAAATGTAATGTCAGCAGTGCGCCTCATTCGCGAATATCTCCCCAAAATGCTTCGTCGATACTGGGGGAGAATTTTGCTGATTTCGTCCGAATGGGCTTTAAATATACCCGCGGACATGATCCCTTACGGAATGACCAAATCATCGATTCTCTCGTTGACTCAAGGGATTTCGAAACGCATTGCAAGTACTGGCGTGACGATCAATTCAATTCTTCCGGGCCCAGTTCATGTGGAGAGTAGGCTTAAGCCGACGACATCACCATCAAATATCTGCCTCACCATGGAAGAAACAATTGCCTTTTCCGAGGGAAAAAACCGACACAAGGGCGATCTGTCCTTTTATCGAATGGCGAGTCCAGATGAAGTCGCCGAAATTGCCCTGCATCTCTGTTTGACGCGAGGCTCCGGGAAGAACGGAACCTTCACCCATGTTGACGGGCACTTGTAATCGTTACAGCGAGGGAAAGACCGATTGTAGTGCAAGAACGAACCATTCCAATTTAGATGGAGACACCATCTCAGAACATGTGAGAGGCGCTTCACCAAAATTATTAGCAAGCATCCTGACACCTATTGAAAAGCAGAAATCCTACGGAAAAGACAGTCCTCAGATGGATTAGCCAAGGCTATGGCCAAGGACATGGATTAGCGTACAAGCCGTTCTTTTACGTCCGCGACGTTCCCTCACGGGGGCGATCAGCAATTCTTGAAGGACTCAAGCTCCCTAGAAAACACCACTACTTCTCCGATGTGGAGTACCACTACCACCTGCTCGCGGAATACGCTGATGGTGTGCTCGAAATCAGAGAGCAGTACGCCCTGCTACCACGAGATGAAACCCAAATGATTGCCGACCGGCTCGGTATTGCCCATCCGGTGTATTCAACTACACGGGTACAGCGTGTTCTCACCTCCGATCTCGTGCTCACAATAAAGAGAGAAAATGAAATCAGTCTGACTGTTCTTTGCTGCAACCGACTTTCCTTCGAATCAAGCACTCGTCACTCTTCAACTGCTTACACTGGCGGCGAGCAAGCTATCGGATGACTTTTGCGGTCTCGGCATAGTTTTCTACAAATCGCTCGCAGCGTTGCCGTTCCTACCCTTGGAAATAGCTGGGAGCGAGAGTTTTGATCTACCGGTTTCCGATCTCAGCGCTATAAGCGAAGTGTTAGCGCGAGTAGCGAGGAAATCTTCTTACTGGCACGATGGTTTTCACTTTGTGCAAACAGATCCGGTACGCCTTACCCACCTTAGCCAATTCATCGCCCCCCCTTGCCTGATAAGGGGCAGGTACTGCCACGTGCAAGCGGAGCCCGTCACATGACGGCACTACTCGCATCTCGGGTCAGTGGGATCGTAACAGTAGGCCTGCTAACGCAGGAACGCGTCGTATCTATTTACGAATCTGGATCGCTGACGTTAAACGAGGCGACCTCATGATGCCGGTTAGCCTAACCTACGCTGACTTACTACGCCTAATTCGTGTATCCATGGTTGTTGCATTTTTTGTAGCTGTTCTAATCCTGTTATTTCGGCTTAGCGCGCTACAGGCAACTCCATTGAAAGTTCTCGTACAAACTGCTTCAACTGCTATCGGCATCCCGCCTTTGCTTGTACTAGCATTCTCCAAGTTGAATTGGACTCACCCTTGGCTCGCTTTTCTATTGGGCCGCCGTATGGTTCATGGCTTGTGGTGGGGCGAGCTATATACGGAATTCAGGTCCGCAGACACCGCCCAGCCGATGGCCCCTATACAAATCGCATTTGTGATCAAGCAGACCTATTTCTTCCTCACGATTCAGTCCTATACAGCTATGCAGCCTGCACATTCGACGCTCGAGACCTTAGTCGTAGAGCCCAGAAGTGCCCGAGCGCAGTTGCAATATGTCTTCGAAATGCAGCGTCTATACTTGGGTGAGAACAAGATCACCACAGGATACGGCAACCTCCGCCTGACCTCGGGCGATTCGCGGCTTGAGGGACACTACTGGACTAACTCACCAACCCGTGGCTGGGTTCAGCTTGCTTTGATCACGCGTAACTGTGACGGAATCGATTCCTTTGCCGATGCCCAACGGGTCAAAGAGGAGCAAATGAAATGAACGCTCCCCGATTTATGGACAATAACCAGAAATTCGGGAATGCTGTAGCCTAGTTCATAGGTGTCTTCTGCTTCACCGTTGACAACTATTTTGTCTACGAATATCGCCAGCTTATCCGCTCCCCTCCCAACTGACAAAATTCATTGTCTACATTGGCACGCTAAGTCATTGGTTTTTATTACGTGCGAATGACAACAACTATTGTCCACTGGCAAGGATCGTGTTCGAAAAGCGGCGATTATAAAAGAGATTGGTGTTACTGCTGACGCCCATGCACCGGGAATGGCATGGTCAGTCCAAGCACCAGCCAAACCAGCAGAATCAGGCCGCAAACACTCCAGACAGCCGTCGGCCCGCCCAGCCGGGCCAGCCAGCCGCCGGTCACTCCGCCCAGAAACAGGCCAAGCGACTGTGTGGTGTTGTAGATTCCCAGCGCAGCCCCCTTGGCATGCGCCGGCGCCACGCGCGAGATCAACGACGGCTGCACTGCTTCGAGGATATTGAAGGCAACGAAAAACAGGGTCAACCAGAGGAACAACCCGGACACATGCCCGCCAAATCCCGCAAAGCCGGCTTGAACGAGCAACAGCAACGAGATGGCCGCATTGAACACAAGTCTCATCCGACCGCCTTTCTCCGCGGCAATGATCGCCGGCACCATGACGACGAACGACAGCAGCACGGCCGGCAGGTACATCTTCCAGTGCTCGCCGACCGGCAGCCCGCCCGCCCCGACCAGCATCGACGGCAACACGACCCACATCGCCGTTTGCGCAAAATGCAGGCTGAACACGCCGAAATTCAGGCGAAGCAAGGCTCTGTCGCGCAGAACTTCGGAAAATTTGGCCCCGCCCGGCTGGCGACGTACCAGCGGCGCGTCCGGGACCAGTTTCTTGACGATGTAGATGGCGAACAGAGACAGCGAGCCCGTCAGCGAGAAAATGCCGGGCATGCCGACCCCTGCATAGAGCAACGGCGCCACAACCATCGACAGAGCGAAGGTCAGGCCGATCGACGAGCCAATCATCGCCATCACCTTGGTCAAGTGCTGCGGACGCGTCAGGTCCGCGGCCAGCGCCGTTACTGCCGCCGATACCGCACCCGCGCCCTGTAAAGCGCGGCCGATGATGATGCCCTGAATGTCAGTCGAAACCGCCGCTGTGAAGCTGCCGATGGCGAACACGAACAGGCCGAAAAAAATTACGGGCTTGCGACCGAAACGGTCAGAGGCCACGCCGTAGGCGATCTGGAAAAGCGCCTGGGTCAACCCATAGGCCCCCAGCGCCATGCCGACCAGCATGACGTTATCCCCCGACGGCAAGTGGCGCGCATGGACGGCGAACACCGGCAGGATCAGGAACAGCCCGAGCATGCGCAGGGCGAAGACGAAGGACAGGATCATCCCCGAATAGCGCTCGTCGGAACTCATCGATTCGTGTGTGGGAGAAAGCATCGGAATGGACTCAACCGCGGACGGGGAAAAGACCCTGGAACAATGGAGGAGTTCAGGCGGTCGTATTGGCAAAATTTCCCGCGTATATTAGCAGGTTTGCTTTTTCGGCCTCCCACCCTCCCCATGGAAGAATTCAAGGAAATCCGCATCCGCGGCGCACGCACGCACAACCTGAAGAACATCAGCCTCGACTTGCCGCGCAACCGGATGATCGTCATCACAGGGCTGTCCGGCTCGGGCAAGTCGTCTCTGGCATTCGACACGCTCTACGCAGAGGGCCAGCGACGTTACGTCGAATCGCTTTCGGCCTACGCCCGCCAGTTCCTTCAGATGATGGACAAGCCCGACGTTGACCTGATCGAGGGGTTGTCGCCCGCCATCTCGATCGAACAGAAGGCGACCAGCCATAACCCACGCTCGACAGTCGGCACGGTTACCGAAATCCATGACTATCTGCGACTGCTTTTCGCCCGCGCCGGCACGCCATACTGCCCCGATCATCAGCAACCGCTGGACGCGCAGACCGTTTCACAGATGGTCGACCATGTGCTGGCGCTGCCCGCCGAAACCAAGCTGATGATCCTGGCACCGGTCGTCGCCAATCGAAAGGGCGAACAGCTTGACCTCTTCAGCGAACTGCGTGCGCAGGGTTTCGCCAGACTGAGGGTGGATGGCGCGATTTACGAGATCGATGCACTGCCGAAACTGGCCAAGACGCAAAAACACACAATCGATGTCGTCGTCGACCGCCTCAAGGTACGCGACGATATCCGCCAGCGCCTCGCCGAGTCGTTCGAAACCGCGCTGCGCCACGCCGACGGGCGAGCCATCGCACTGGAAATGGATTCCGGCAAGGAGCACCTGTTCTCTGCCAAGTTCGCGTGTCCGGTGTGTTCCTATTCGCTGCAGGAACTGGAACCCCGACTCTTCTCGTTCAACAACCCGATGGGCGCCTGCCCGAAGTGCGACGGACTCGGCGTCATCCAGTTCTTCGACCCCAAGCGCATCGTCACCCGCCCGGATCTGTCGCTGGCCGCCGGTGCGATCCGTGGCTGGGACAAGCGCAACCAGTTCTACTTCCAGTTGCTCACCTCACTCGGCGAACACTACGATTTCGACGTCGATACGCCGTTCGAGCAGTTACCCGAGACCATCCGCGACATCGTGCTGTACGGCTCCGGCCGGGAGGTGATCCGCTTCCGCTACCTCAACGAGAAAGACACGCGCTTCGATCGCAGCCACGCCTTCGAGGGCATCGTTCCCAACTTTGAGCGCCGCTACAAGGAAACAGACTCACAGTCCGTGCGCGAGGAGTTGTCCAAACTGATCAGCAACAAGACCTGCCCGACCTGCGACGGCGCCCGCCTGCGCAAGGAGGCGCGCCACGTACGCATCGGCGCAGGCCCGGACGCGCTGACGCTGCACCAGATCAACCGGATGCCGCTCAAACTGTCCCGCGACTACTTCCTCGACCTTACCCTGGCCGGCAACAAGGCGCAGGTCGCCGAAAAGGTGCTCAAGGAAATCACCAGCCGCCTCCAGTTCCTGATCAACGTTGGCCTCGACTACCTCTCGCTCGACCGTTCGGCGGAAACGCTCTCTGGTGGCGAAGCGCAGCGCATCCGACTGGCCTCGCAGATCGGTTCGGGCCTGACCGGTGTCATGTACGTCCTCGATGAACCATCGATCGGCCTGCACCAGCGCGATAACCACCGTCTTCTCGAAGCCTTGCAGAACCTGCGTAACATAGGCAACACCGTGATCGTCGTCGAGCACGACGAGGATGCCATCCGCAGCGCCGATTACGTCGTCGACATCGGCCCCGGCGCCGGCATTCACGGCGGCGCCATTGTCGCCGAAGGCACGCCCGATCAGGTCATGGCCAACACGGACTCCATGACCGGCGACTACCTCGCCGGTCGGCGCCTCATCGAAGCACCGGGCAAGCCGCGGCAAGCCGATCCCGAACGGCTGCTGAAGATCGTCGGCGCACGCGGAAACAACCTGAAGAACGTCACACTCGAGCTACCGATTGGCCTGCTTACCTGCATCACCGGTGTTTCAGGCTCTGGCAAATCGACACTGATTAACGACACGCTCTACGCAGCCGCCGCCAAACACTTGTATGGCTCCACCGCCGAACCGGCCGAGCACGACGAGATTCTCGGTCTCGAGCAGTTCGACAAGGTAATCAACGTCGACCAGTCACCAATCGGCCGCACCCCACGCTCCAACCCCGCGACCTACACCGGCCTGCTGACGCCGATCCGCGAGCTTTTCGCCGGCGTACCGGCTGCACGCGAACGCGGCTACGGCCCCGGCCGCTTCTCGTTCAACGTCAAGGGCGGACGCTGCGAAGCCTGCCAGGGCGACGGCGTGATCAAGGTCGAGATGCACTTCCTGCCCGACATCTACGTCGCCTGCGACGTCTGCCACGGCCACCGCTATAACCGGGAAACACTGGAAATCCAGTACAAAGGCAGGAATATCCACGACATTCTGCAGATGACCGTCGAGCAGGCGCGTGAATTCTTCGACGCCGTGCCGGTCATTGCAAGGAAGTTGCAAACGCTTGTCGACGTCGGTCTCTCCTACATAACCTTGGGCCAGTCGGCCACCACGCTTTCGGGCGGCGAAGCGCAACGCGTCAAGCTGGCACTGGAGTTATCCAAGCGCGATACCGGCCGAACGCTATACATTCTTGACGAACCGACCACGGGTCTGCACTTCCAGGACATCGAGATGCTGCTCAAGGTTCTGCATCGCCTGGCCGACCATGGCAACACCGTCGTCGTTATCGAGCACAACCTGGATGTCATCAAAACCGCCGACTGGATCGTCGACCTCGGACCCGAAGGCGGCGATGGCGGCGGCGAAATCCTGATCTCAGGTACGCCAAAAGTCATAGCAAAAAGTGCAATCAGCCATACTGGACGCTTCCTGCAACCCTTGCTACGCAAGGGGAATTGACAGAATCCGACCCGCCGCGCGGAAAAAACAACATTTTTTACGTGCCCGGGCGGATTTCAAGGGTTTCCCCTCTTCCATTCAAGCCAGCGAAGTGCAAGAATCGCTGCGGAGTTTCCACCACGACTCTCGACAATCAACAACAGGAGATACCATGAACAAGTCTGAATTGATCGACGCAATCGCTGAGAAAACAGAGCTGTCCAAAGTAGCATCCGGCAAGGCGCTTGACGCCGTCCTCGAAACCATCGTTCAGGCTGTCGCCAAGGGTGACGCAATAAGCCTCGTCGGTTTTGGCTCCTTCAAGGCTGCCGCACGCGCCGCCCGTGAAGGAAAGAACCCGAAGACGGGCGAAAAGATCAAGATCCCGGCCACCACGGTTCCCAAGTTCTCCGCCGGCGCATCGTTCAAGGCCGCCGTCGCCGCTCCCAAGGGCAAGAAGAAGAAGTAATCCGTATCTCCTGTCAGCGAAAAGGGCTTGCCGATTGGCAAGCCCTTTTTGTTTGTGCGCTCCCGTTCTCATTCGGGCGATTCGGTCGAAGCTCCGTATTTCCCGCAATTCATTGCACAAATTACGGATGCACAAAAAACGCACTGTTTGGGAACATGCCGTCGTTCAAGTCGGCGACGCAGCAATTTCAGAAGATAACCGACACCAAACAATCGACAAGAAAAAGGAAATATGGATGGGCGCACTACATGAGGAAGCAACAGGACCTGGAGAACAATTGCTGGCGATTCGCGGACTTCAGACCAGGGAGGCCCTGGCACGCTTCGCCGGTGACGCAAAACGCTACCAACACTGGCTGGCTGAATTCACCACGCACGGCCCCGCAGCAACTGCACAAATCCGCAACGCGATCGAGCACGGGACAAAAGATACCGCCATTGACCTCGTTCATTCGCTGAAGGGACGCGTCGGCATGCTCGGCATGTCCGAGCTCCACTCGATCGCCCTGTCGCTCGAAATGAGCCTGCGCAATCACGAGCCAACATGCCTGTGGCTGGAGGAACTGGAACGCACAACCACTGAAATATGTCAGGAAATCGCTGACGCGCTGGCGATTAGCGCAACGTAACACCTAACCATTTACCGCTGAACACCACCATCGAACCAGGAGCTGAAACCATCATGAGCGAGTCTTTCAATGTATTCGTCGTAGACGATGACCCGCTTGTTCTCGACATCATCACTGCCATCCTCGAGCCGGATTGCCATATCCGCACCTTCGACAGCGCCGAGGCATGCCAAGACGCAATGGATTCAACCCGACCCGACCTTTTTTTCCTCGACGTAAACCTGCCAGGCATGGATGGTTTCACCCTTTGCCGGGAAATCAAGGCCAAAACGGAACTCCGACAAACGCCGGTGATCTTCGTGTCGGCGCACGACACGATCGAGGAACGCGTCCGTGGCTACGACGCCGGCGGCGAGGACTTCATCGTCAAGCCGTTCGAACCGGAGGAACTACTGCGCAAGCTGAAGGTCGCGCAAAACATGATTTTCAGCCAGCGTTCGCTCACGGAACAGGTCCGCGAGGCGGAACAGCTCTCGTCGCTGGTCATGGCCAGCATGGACGAAACCGGCATCCTGCTGCAGTTCATGAGCAAGCTGATCGCCATGGACAGCCAGCGCGAAATCGCCGATGAACTGCTCGAACTGTTGCGTCGTTACCGGCTCGACGGCGTCGTTCAGACGCGCGCCGGCAACGAGGTGCTTACCGTCAGCGCCGCCGGTGTCGATCTGCCGCTGGAAGTCGCGATCATCGAACACGTGCGAAAACAGGGGCGGATCTTCGAATTCAGCCGGCGCAGCGTGCATAACTTCGAACGCGTCACGCTGATGATCAACAACCTGCCGCTCGAAGACCCAGACTACTGCGGCCGGCTCCGCGATCACCTCTCCGTCGCCGCACAGGGCGCCGACTCACGTCTCAAGGCCATCCAGGACGAACAAGGCGTCCAGTCCGCCTTGAGCAGCGTCGGCAGTACACTACGCGAACTCCGCGATGCGCATCAGCGTAGCGCCGCCGATAGCACCATGCTGATCAACGCACTACAGGACACGCTTCTGAACTCGTTCTACAAGCTAGGATTGACGGACAATCAGGAGCGTTTCCTGCAAAACATGGTCAGCGACTTCATGGCACGCATGGCCGAATTGCTCAATCGCGGATTGCACACTCAGGACACCCTGCAGCGTCTGAATGACCGCCTTGAACAACTGCGCAGTTCCTGACAACACCCGGAGATTCACTTTGGAGTTTGCTGGTCTCCCTCCACGAGAACTTGAACGACTGGCGCGGAACATTCAGCCGGGTGCCTGGGCCGTGGACCCGCGCCAACCGCTAGCGACCTTGCTGGGCTCCTGCGTCGCTGTCTGCCTATTCGATCCGCAGATGAAGATCGGCGGCATGAATCACTTCATGCTGCCGGACATGGGGCGGAGCCGGAACGGCGATGTCGACTCGCTGCTCTCCGGCGACTTCGCCATGGAGGCGCTACTCAACGCCCTGCTCGGCAAGGGCGCCAAAAAGGCAAGGTTGCAAGCAAAGGCCTTCGGTGGCGGCACGATCATCGATGCCGGCGAAGGCTCGCTTAGTATCGGCCTGCGCAACGCCAGTTTCGCCAAAGAGTGGCTGCAACGCGAGGACATTCCGCTAGTCTCATCGGATTTTCTCGGACCGTGGTCGCGCAAGATCATCTTCCTGCCGACCAATGGAGAAGCCTTCTGCAAGCGCATGGTCACCAACATGGCCACCGCCGAAGTCATCGCCCGCGAGGAGCGTGCCTACGCCGATACGCTGCGCCGCGCGCCGCAAACCTCCGACAAGAAAATCGAGTTGTTCTGATGAACGACGCCCGCCTCACCGACCAGGAATTCGCCCTCTTCCAGCGGCTGATCTACAAGCTCGCCGGCATCAGCCTGAACGACACGAAAAAGGATTTGCTCGTGGGCCGACTCGGCAAGCGTCTCCGTCATTACGAGTTGCCGAGTTTCGCCAGCTACTACCGGATGCTTGCCACAGGCGACCACCCCGAGGAAGTACAACGCATGGTCGACCTGCTGACGACCAACGAGACTTACTTCTTCCGTGAGCCAAACCATTTCGAGTTTCTTCGCAACGAGATCGTTGCCCATCACCGCAACGGTGCGCCACTGCGCGTGTGGAGCGCGGCAAGCTCGAGCGGAGAGGAGGCCTACTCGATCGCCATGCTTCTCGCCGACACGCTCGGCGAGAAGCCATGGGAAATCGTCGGATCGGACATCTGCACGCGCGTACTGGCGCGCGCGGTCACCGGGCACTACGGGCTGGCACGCACCGAAGGCATTCCTCCCGACTATATGCGCAAATACTGTCTGAAAGGCGTTCGCTCACAGGCGGGCACCTTCCTGATTGCGCCGGAATTGCGCCAGCGTACCCGCTTTTTCCAGCTCAACCTGATGCAACCGGTCGATACGTCCGTTGGAGACTTCGATGTCGTCTTCCTGCGCAACGTAATGATCTACTTCGATCCCCCGACCAAGGCGCGGGTCGTGCACAACCTGCTACCGCGCATCAAAACGGGCGGTTATCTGATCATTGGGCATTCGGAAACGCTCAACGGCATTACGGACCGCCTAATCACTGTACGCCCGACGATCTACCGCAAGCCATGACACCAACACGCCTGCCAAGCGGCAATATCACGGCCGTCACGCTCAAGGCCGGCGAGTTCCACTTTGGCGGCGGCCCGACACGCATCTCCACATTGCTCGGTTCCTGCGTATCAATCACCTTGTGGCATCCGCGCAAGCACATCGGTGGCATGTGCCACTACATGCTGACGGAACGCAACCGCCCGACTGACGCCCCGCTCGACGGCCGCTACGCCAGCGAAGCCTTCGAACTTTTCCTGCGCAACGTTGAGCGAGAGCGTACCCAACCATCGGAATATCAGGCAAAGCTGTTCGGCGGCGCCAACATGTTCAACCAGGCAACGAGCGGGAAGATGGACGTCGGCGCCCGCAACATCGACTTCGGGGTGAAGCTGCTTGCCTCACGGCACATTGCGGTCGTCGCCCGCCACATCGGGGGCAGCGGACGACGCAAGCTGCATTTTGACCTCTGGAGCGGTGACGTATGGCTCGCTTTCCCCGACGGGGACGGCGCTATCACAGAGTATCCGACGCCATGACGCTCTCCTCCAACCTTCACGCCGCACTTGATTTGCGGGGGCAAAACGAGCGAATCGTCGCCATCGGCACCTCAACCGGCGGCACGGTCGCTCTCGAGGCCATTCTCACCCGCCTCCCAGAAGACACGCCCGGCATCGTCATCGTCCAGCACATGCCCGCAGTGTTCACCGCCATGTTCGCCGAGCGTCTCAACGGCCTGTGCCGGATCGAGGTACGCGAAGCCCGCAACGGCGACCACGTCCGTCCCGGCCGCGCCCTGGTTGCCCCCGGCGGACGCCACATGACCCTGACACGCAACTGCAACGGCTACGCCGTCGAGGTACGCGATGGCGAACCGGTGAACCGCCACAAGCCGTCTGTCGATGTCTTGTTCCGCTCCGTGGCTCAAATAGGTGGCGCCCGCGCGCTGGGCATCATCATGACCGGCATGGGCAACGACGGTGCCCAGGCGATGAAAGAGATGCACGAAGCCGGCGCAACGACCATCGCCCAGGACGAAGCCAGTTGCGTCGTATTCGGCATGCCGATGGAAGCCATCCGCATCGGGGGTGTCGACCACGTCATGCCGCTCAACCGGATTCCCGACGCGATCATCAACTACGACAGGGGGCGACTGCGATGATTTTACAGACCGTTCTGGACGAAATCTCCACACAGGCCGCTTCGGGCGAGATCGTTTTCTCCACCCACACCGCCGTCGCGCTTCGCGTGCAGAAATTGCTGGACGCCCCCGACTGCAAGATCGAACAGCTAGGCACACTGATTTCCTCTGACCCGCTGCTTGCGGCGCGCACGCTGGCCGTTGCCAACTCTGCCGCCTATAACCCCGCTGGACGAACAATCTCGGAGCTCAAGTCAGCCATCGCCCGACTCGGTTTTTCCACGTTACGTGGGCTGACTGCATCGATCATCGTGCGGCAACTCGCAGGCAATTCCCTCACGGGAGAGGAGGCCGCCCTTTCCGCACGTTTATGGGAGCACACGGCCCACGTGGCGGCGCTTTCCCGAGTCATTGCCCGGCGGATCACCCGGCAAAACCCCGAGACCGCATTTCTCGCCGGCATCCTCC
Organism: Propionivibrio sp.; assembly: GCA_003249625.1. The sequence goes on from QKII01000250.1 coordinate 20,844, forward strand.
ACGAGATCGCCGGTTTCTATCTTATCGGGCAGGCGAAACACCATCCCGGACTGTTCGACGACACTCTCGAACCCTGGCATGAAGACGGCGAAGCACGTATCGGGAATGCGATTCTCCGCGCACTCAACGTCCCCGAAAGTCTCGCTGATGCACTTGCAACCGTCTGGACCGGCTTCCTCGCTCTGCCTCCGGCATCTCTCGGCGACACAGTCCTGCTGGCCAACGAACTCTCGCCTGTCGAATCACCGCTCGACGGGATCACCGGCATGAGCGGCCGCGGGATGAATACGGAGATCGAACTGCTGGTCGACGAACAGACGCTCTCCGCCATCCTTGCCGAATCCGCCGCCGAGGTCGCTTCGCTCGCAAACGCCCTGAAACACTGAGACTCCAACGCTTTGCGGAAACTACGTAGTTTCCGCAAATTCCTGCGGCTTCCACGGATGCAAAGCGCGGCGCGTTTCTGGAATCATCGACCCACGCCGCCACCTCCAACCATTTATCTCAACGAAAAAAGAGACGCCATGAGCACAATCATGCTGGTAGACGATTCCACGACCATCCTGCTGAGCATCTCAAGCATCCTCAGCAAGGCCGGATACAGCGTGGAAAAGGCGCCCAACGCCGAGGAAGCCCTGAAGAAATTCAACAGCGGCATCAAGATCGACCTGTTGATCACCGACCTCAACATGCCCGGCATGAATGGCATCGAGTTGATCAAGGAAGTCAGAAAGCTGCCTGCCTGCAAGTTCATGCCGATCCTGTTCCTGACCACCGAGTCGCAGCAGTCACGCAAGGCCGAAGCCAAGGCTGCCGGCGCCTCCGGCTGGATCGTCAAGCCAGCAACCGCAGACGAACTGCTCAACACCATCAAGCTGGTACTGCGGTAAAAAATCATGCCATCGATGCTGCCCCCCCTTACGCCACAGGACGCCTCCCGGCGAGTCGCCCAGGAGCTTCAGGAAGCAGGCCAACTCGTTGACATCCTCTGTCGGCAACTGCAGGACAGCGTCGAGACGGGAGAAAACGCGGTCATCGCGCTGACCAACGACCTGATCGCCGTCGATCGCTCGCTCGCTGACGTCGTCCCCGATATACCCGGCGACCCCGCCGGTGTTTTCCAGCAGGTCACCGACACGCTCGGCGACGCACTCGCCCGACTGCAGTTCCAGGACGTGCTGCGGCAGCAAATCGGCAGCGTCGTCACGGCATTGCAAAAACTTGGAGAACACAGCAGCCACCTGGCTGAACTCCTCCAGACGGGGACAGCGCCGGTAAACATGCAGAGTGGCGATGAGCACCTGCGTAACCTCCATGGAAGTTACGTTTCCGAGCGGCAACGTGCGGTCCACGCGCCCACCGCTACGAACGATACCGGTGCCACGACCTCGCCCCGTGTCGAACTTTTCTGAGGCTACCCCATGCCAGCCAGCCAGACGCTTCCCCTCGCCAACGACCTGACCATTTACCACGCGCTCGAACTGAAACAGACACTACTCGACGCACTTGCCGCGAATGACGAACTCGAACTCGACCTGTCACAAGTCAACGAGGTCGACACTGCCGGCCTGCAGTTACTGCTTCTGCTGAAAAAGGAAGCGCAACGGGCGGGCAAGCGCGCCGTCATCGTCGCCCACAGCCAAGCGGTGCGTTCGCTGATTGATTTCTGCAACCTGGCCGGAGAGCTCGGGGACCCGCTGGTCATCCCCGCCGCTGAAGCCTGCTGAGGAGCCCACGATGGATGAACTGACCAGCGTATATATCCAGGAATGCCGCGAACAACTCGCGGAAATGGAAGCCGGGCTGCTCCGGCTCGAACAGATACCCGACGATACCGACAACCTCAACGCCATCTTTCGCGCTGCGCATACCATCAAGGGCGGCGCTGGCGTCATCGAGTGCTCCTACATCGAGCAATTCACCCACCGCGTGGAAAACCTGCTCGACGCCCTGCGCAATGGTGAAACAGAGGTCAGCAGCGAACTCGCCAGTCTGTTGCTTGCCTGCTGCGATCACATGAGCAGCTTGGTGGACGTCCTCGCCGCGCAACAGTCCGAACCGGACGGGGCCTTGAACGAGCGCGGCGATGCACTTACCGAGCAACTGAAGCACATTCTCGGCGATGCGAATTCGTCAAGCGCGAGCCTGGCCGTTACCGACGACGAGGCGAGTGTGGAAAGTACCGGTGGCGGGGTAGTCAGCAACGACGCCTGGCACGTATCGGTCCGCTTCGGTCCGGACGTCATGCGCGGAGGTACCGATCCTCTCTCTTTCATCCGCTTCCTCGGCAGCCTCGGCGAGATCATCGGCATCGAAACCATCGCGGACGCTCTCCCGTCAGCGAGCGAGATGGATCCGGAATCCTGCTACCTTGGCTTCGAGATTCGCTTGCAGACCAAGGCTGCCAAGGCCGACATTGAACGCGTCTTCGATTTCGTCAGCGACGAATGCGACCTGCGCATTCTTCCGCCACAGAGCAAGCTCGACGACTATCTCCGGCTGATTGCCGAACTGCCCGAAGACACCTTGCGCCTTGGTGAGATGCTGGTGCGCTGCGGCGCGCTGACGCAGGCCGAGGTCGATCGTGGTTTGCTTGCGCAGCAAGACGCATCGCAGGCCACCCAGGAAGAAGCGCCGCATCTCGGTGAGATTCTCGTGGACAGCAAGGTGGTACACAAGGAAATCGTCGACGCAGCGGTAAGCCGCCAGAGCCAGGTCACCGAGAAAAAAGCTCGCGAAGCGCAACTGGTTCGGGTGCATGCCGACAAGCTGGACAGTCTGATCGACCTCATCGGCGAACTGGTCATCGCCGGCGCCTCGGCCAACCTGCTGGCCGCCCGCAGCCGAAACAGCGATCTTCTCGAAGCGACGTCGGTGCTCTCGCGCCTCGTTGAGAACATTCGTGATTCTGCTCTGCAACTGCGCATGGTGCAGATCGGCGACACCTTCAACCGCTTCCATCGGGTGGTACGCGACGTCGCCAAGGACCTCGGCAAGGAAATCGAGCTGTCGATCAGCGGTGCCGACACGGAACTCGACAAGAGCGTCGTCGAAAAGATCGGCGATCCACTGATGCACCTCGTGCGCAACTCGCTCGACCACGGCATCGAGCCGATAGACACACGCCTCGCGCGCGGCAAGCCCGCCTGCGGGCGGGTCTCGCTCAATGCTTTCCATGACTCGGGCAGCATCGTCATCGAAGTCTCCGACGACGGCGGCGGACTCAACCGCGAGAAGATCCGCGCCAAGGCCATCGAGCGCGAACTGATTCAGCCAACGGACGTCCTGTCGGACAGCGAAATCATCAACCTCGTCTTCGAACCTGGCTTCTCGACCGCCGATCAGGTCTCGAAGCTCTCCGGCCGCGGCGTCGGGATGGATGTCGTTCGCCGCAACATCCAGGCGCTGCGAGGCACGGTTGACGTCGCTTCCACGGAAGGTATCGGTTCGACCTTCACCATCCGTTTGCCATTGACCCTCGCCATCATCGACGGCTTCCTGGTCGGTATCGGCAAGGCCTCCTACGTCATTCCGCTCGATTCAGTGGTCGAGTGCATCGAACACCGGAATCTCGGCGGCGAACGTAACTTCCTCAACCTGCGCGGCGAGGCTCTGCCGTTCATCCGCCTGCGCGAGCTGTTCGAGATCGACGGCCCCGCTCCGGCTCGGGAAAGCATCGTCGTCGTCCAGTTCGCCGGGCAACGCGCCGGCATCGTCGTTGATCAGTTGATGGGCGAGTTCCAGACCGTGATCAAGCCGCTTGGCCGGTTGTTCTCCAACCTGCGCGGAATCAGCGGCTCCACCATCCTGGGCAGCGGCGACGTGGCGCTGATGCGCTGATTCTCGACGTCGCCGCCCTCGTCCGGCTCGTAAGGCACACAGAGGAAACACGCTTGCTGCCGCCATCGCCCATCAACAACTCCACCAACACCCCTATTGCTAGCCCAACGGAAAGGTAGATCATGTTCAAGAATTTAAAAATCGGCATTCGCCTCGGCGTCGGCTTTGGACTCATCCTGACGCTGCTGATCGTGGTCTCATCACTCGCTTACCAGCGTCTGGGCGTGCTCAGCAGCGAGATCGACAATATGGTGCGTGACAAATTCCCGAAAACGGTCCAGGCCAACGACATCATTAACGAGGTCAACGTCGTCGCTCGGATTACCCGCAATGCGATCCTGGCGACCACACAGGAAGCGGCACGTACCGAACTGGGGCGCATCCCGGCAAGCAGCAAGATCATCTCCGAGCGGATGGACCAGCTGGAAAAGACGGTCAGATCCGACGAAGGACGGCGCATCCTGCAAGGGGTCGGTGAAACGCGCAAAGCCTATGTCGCCGAACTCGGCAAGCTCAGCGAACTGGTCAACACCGGCAGGCGCGAAGAAGCCACGACACTTCTTCTGAGTAGCATGCGCAAGGCTCAGGACGATTACCTCAAGTCGGTTTCGCAGCTGATCGACCATCAAACCGACTCCATGACAAAGTCGGGAGAGGCCGCGGACGAGATGGCCGCCAGCGCCCAGACGCTGATTCTCTCGATCGCGATTGCCGCGATTGTCATCGCCCTGGCCTTTGCCTGGTGGATCACCCGTTCGATCACCCGCCCGGTCCGGGCCGCCGTTGAGGTTGCCGAGCGTCTGGCTGAAGGCGATTTGACGGTCCGCCTCGACGCCGACAGCAAGGACGAAGTCGGGCAACTGATGACGGCAATGCAAAACATGATCGGTCGCCTCACGCAGATCATCGGTGAAGTGCGTACTGCGGCGGATAATCTGACCAACGCAGCAGGCCAGGTATCGGCCACAGCCCAATCACTGTCGCAGTCATCGAGCGAACAGGCGGCTTCCGTGGAGGAAACGACCTCGTCGATGGAGCAGATGACGGCCTCGATCGCCCAGAACACCGAAAACGCCCGGGTTACCGATGGCATGGCATCGAAGGCGGCAGAAGAAGCCGCCGAGGGCGGCAATGCGGTCAGCCGCACGGTCGAAGACATGAAGAGCATCGCCGGCAAGATCGGCATCATCGACGACATTGCCTATCAGACAAACCTGCTGGCACTGAACGCGGCAATCGAGGCCGCGCGGGCGGGCGAACACGGGAAAGGCTTTGCGGTCGTCGCGGCTGAAGTTCGCAAATTGGCCGAGCGCTCACAGGTCGCTGCCCAGGAAATCGGCGACCTCGCAGACTCTTCGGTCAAACAGGCCGAACGCGCTGGCGAGCTACTGACCGAGATTGTGCCGTCGATCCGCAAGACTTCGGACCTGGTGCAGGAAATCGCGGCGGCATCCTCGGAACAATCGTCAGGCGTTGGGCAAATCAACGGAGCGATGGGGCAACTCAACCAGGCAACCCAGCAAAATGCCTCCGCCTCCGAAGAACTCGCCGCCACGGCTGAGGAACTCGGCGCGCAAGCCGAACAGTTGCAGCAGACCATGACCTTCTTCCGCCTTGACGAAGGCATTAGCCGCCGCCCGACGAACCGCTTGTCCACCTCCTCCGCACCTGCGCGGAGCGCTTCCTCGCGCCTGGCGATGGCTACGCCAGCAGGTTCGCTGCAAGTCAGCGAAGGCGATTTCGAACGTTTCTAAGGGGGCGCATCATGGGACAACTCACCCCCGACCGTAGCAACCGGCTTCCCGGAGCCGCCCTGCGTACGGCCGTCACCGTGGCGAGCGAGGCACCGGCCCAGTACCTCACTTTCTCGCTCGCCGGAGAAATGTTCGCCGTCGGCATCCTGAACGTGAAGGAGATCATCGAGTTCGGCCATCTCACCGAAATCCCGATGATGCCGGCATTCATTCGCGGCGTAATCAACCTGCGAGGCGCGGTCGTTCCGGTAATCGACCTGGCCGCCCGCTTCGGCGGCAA
>QKII01000350.1 GCA_003249625.1 Propionivibrio sp.
GCCGTCTGAGGCAGACGGGTGCGCTGGCGTGGAATGTCGATTGCCCGGTTGTGCGAAAGCTCCCGATGCGCCTCCTCGACCGCATCGATGGTCATCGGCATGGTTAGCAGTTGGCGGACATCGTCCTCATTCAGAAACAGCGCCATTTCCCCTCCTCAAGTCGTATCTGCATTGTTAAAAATCACAGGCTGACCGCCACGGTCACGCCCCTGTTCCCTTGCGTCAACCAGCGCGCTGCGCGGCAGCAACCTCCAGCGAACGCCTGCGCTCCTGTTGCGCCATAACGTAACTGGCAATGGTTACCCCGATGGCCACGATGACCACAACAACTGTCGCAATCGCGTTGACCGACGGGTTCAGTCCCAGCCGCGCCCGCGAGAAGATGACCAACGGCATGGTCGTCGAGCCAGGACCTGACAGAAATGCAGACAGCACGACATCATCGAGCGACAGAGTGAAGGTCAGCAGCCAGGCAGAAAGAAGCGCTTGCGCGATCATCGGAATCGTGATCAGAAAAAACACCTGCCACGGTTTCGCGCCGAGATCCTGCGCCGCTTCCTCCAACTGCGGATTAAGGTCGCGCAACCGCGCCTGAATGACCACAGTGGCGTAGGCCATACCCACCAGAAGATGGCCCAGCCAGATGGTCACCATCCCGCGATCCGGAACACCGAGCAGTCGCTGCAGGGAAACGAGCATCAGCAGCAATGACAGGCCGACGATGACTTCCGGCATGACGAGCGGCGCGCTGACCATCCCGGAAAAGAAAGTGCGCCCGAAAAAGCGCGGGTAGCGATGCAGCGATGCCGCCGCCAGACTTCCAAGGATCACCGCGGCTGTCGCCGTCGAGGTGGCTATTTTCAGCGACAACCAGAGACTTTCCTTCAGGTCGCTGTCAACGAGGAGTGCCTGGTACCAGCGCAGGCTGAATCCCCCCCAGACATTCGGAACGCTCGATTCCGTAAAGCTGTAGACGACGAGCGACACGATCGGCAGGTAGAGGAAGCCGAAGACCACGAGCATCCAGAGTCGGGATAACAGCCGGGATTTCCTGTCCGATCGCATCATCCCTCCTGCGCCTGTACCTGATTGCGGCCAAAGATGGCGAGCGGGACGATGATGACGAGGATCATCACCACGGCAACCATGGATGCCATCGGCCAGTCATTGTTGGAAAAGAATTCGTCCCACAATACGCGGCCGATCATCAGCGTCTCGGGGCCGCCGAGCAGTTCCGGAATCACGTACTCGCCGACACAGGGGATGAACACCAGCATGAATCCCGCAACGATCCCGGAACGTGACAGCGGCACCGTAATGCGCCAGAAGGCCTGCCACGGGGTCGCACCAAGATCCTGCGCCGCCTCGATCAGGCGCAGATCCATCCTCGACAGGGTGGCATACAGCGGCAGCACCATGAAAGGCAGATAGGTATAAACCATGCCGAGCACGAGGCTGAACGGGCTGTACATCAGCTGATCGGGCGACGGGATCATCCCCAAAAAGGCGAGCACCTCGTCAATCCCCAGCGCGTGAATCGGCGCCCCGACCCAGCCGTTCGGTTCCAGCAGGCTTTTCCAGGCATAAACACGAATCAGGAAACTGGTCCAGAACGGCAGCATGACACCCATCAGCAACGCGGGCTGCCAGCGCCGCTCGCTGCGCGCCATGAAGTAGGCGAACGGATAGCCAATCAGCAGGCAGAAGGTCGCGGTGATGAGCGCATACTTGAGCGAGACGAAATACGTCGCGACATACAGATCATCGGTAACCAGTTGAATGAAGCTGGCAAGGTGGAGTTGCAGGGTCAACACGCCGTCCGACAACGTCAGCAACGGCGAGATCAGCGCACCGTCCATCTGCGCCAGACTGATGCGGAACACAAGCAGGAAGGGCAGCAGGAAAAATATCGACAGCCATACGAATGGGACGCCAATCACGGCAACCCGCGAGCGCGGCCGCCAGGAACCCGTCAGAAAAGGCATGCCGGCACCTCCTAGTGCGTCAGCACGACTTGCGCCGACGGTGGCCAGCTCGCCCAGACAGTATCGTCCCAGGTCGGCTTGCTTTCACAATGACGCTGATCGTTCTCTTCGCTGACCTTGAGCTTGGCCCCGCTCGGCAGTCTGAGGAAATACACGCTATAGCTGCCGAAATAGGACATCTCCTCGACAACCCCTTGGACCCGGTTATGTTCGCCTTCAGGCTCTTCGCGACTCAGGTAGATCTTTTCCGGACGCAGCGCGACCGTGACGGGCAAACCAACGTGACCGGTTATTCCGTGGCCGACGTAATGCACGCAGTCGTCGCATTCGATGGTTACGGAACTCGGTTGATCGTCAATGACGACCCCTTCCATCAAGTTGACGTTGCCGATGAAATCGGCAACGAAGCGGCTGTTCGGCGTTTCGTAAAGCTCGTTCGGCACATCAACCTGTAACAGCAACCCTTCGTCCATCACACCGATCCGGTCAGCCATCGTCATAGCCTCTTCCTGATCATGGGTCACCATGACGCACGTCACGCCGACATCCTTGATGATATTGACGAGTTCGATCTGTGTTTCCTCCCGCAACTTCTTGTCGAGCGCACCGAGAGGCTCGTCGAGCAGCAGCAACTGCGGCCGCTTGACCAGGCTACGCGCCAGTGCGACGCGTTGCTGCTGCCCGCCGGAGAGCTGGTGCGGCTTGCGCTTGCCGAACTTCTCAAGCTTGACAAGCCGCAACATGCTCTCGACGCGCAGGGCAATTTCGTCCTTCGGCAAGCCGTCGCGGCGCAGCCCGAACGCGATGTTGTCCCACACCGAGAGATGCGGAAACAGCGCATACGACTGGAACATCATGTTGATCGGCCGACGATACGGTTCAAGCCCTGAAAGATCGTGACCATTCAGGATAATTTGCCCGGACGTCGGGGTTTCGAACCCCGCCAGCATCCGAAGCAGTGTGGTCTTGCCACACCCAGACGACCCCAGCAGGGCAAAAATCTCGCCGCGGGCGATATCGAGGCTGACCGAATCGACCGCCCTGACCGCGCCGAAATCTTTCACGACCTCCTTGATCTGAAGAAAACCGGGATCGTCGGGAACGGGGAACGAAGTACTCATTGCCGCCTATCGATTGGCCTTGAAGTTGGTGAAGGTACGGGTAATGAGGCGGCGCGTTGCCTGATCCGGCACGCCGGGAGCAAGCATCGACTCAAGCACGCTTGCCGAGGGGAAGACTGCCTCGTTCTTGGCAATCGCCGGAGTAACGTGCGGCAGGGACGCCTTGTTGGGATTGGCGAAGAAAACGGTGTTCGTCAAGCTGGCATGGACCTCCGGGCGCAAGATGTAATCAATCCACTTGTGCGCGTTCTCGACGTTCTTGGCATCTTTCGGGATCGCCATCACGTCGAAGAACAGCAAACCACCGCTCTTCGGCACCAGCACCTTGATGTTCTGCTTGGTCTTGTTCTCGACCGCGCGGTTGGAGGCGATCATGATGTCTCCCGACCATCCGAGCACGGCGCAGATCCCGCCCTTGGACAGTTGATTGATGTAGTCCGAACCGGAGCCGACGAAGCGCGTCACGTGCGGACGAATCGCCTTGAGCATCTTCTCCGCGGCTGCGTAATCGGCCTTGTCCTTGCTGTAAGGATCCTTGCCGAGGTAGTGCAGCGCGATCGGCATCACTTCCGAAGCCGAGTCGAGGAAAGCAACGCCGCATTTCTTCAGTTTGCTGGCGTAGTCCGGCTTGAACAGTAAATCCCAGGCATTTTCCGGCAGTTCGCCGCCTCCGAGCGCCTGCTTGACCTTGTCCACGTTGACTCCAACCGTGGTGTAGCCCCACAGCCAGTCGACGAGATAGTCGTTGCCCGGATCCATTTTCGCCAGCTGCGCCTGAATCGCCGGATCCAGGTTCTTCAGGTTCGGCAATTTGCTTTTGTCGAGTTTCTGCAACAAACCCGCCGCGATCTGCTGCTTGGCGAAATGCGAGCCCGGAACGACGATGTCGTAACCGGAGTTACCCGCCACGAGCTTCGCGTGCAATGACTCGTTGCTGTCGAACATGTCATAGCGAACCTTGATGCCAGTTTCTTTCTCGAAGTTCTTGACCGTATCCGGCGCGATGTAGTCGGCCCAGTTGTAGATATTGAGAACCCCGGCCTCTTGCGCGGTCGCGCCGCCGACTGCCAGAACGCAGGCAGACATGATCACGAGCCGACGAAGTTTTGCCGAAATGGAAGTTTTCATCAAAGGTCTCCCGGAAGGAAAATTGGCCCCAAGGAAAGCTGCGTATGATACCGAATCAACAGTTTACGAACCACAGCGACACAACGGGGAACTAACCCCGCGGTTCCATGAAGCAAACAATGCGCCCGAGCTTTTTGGCGGTTTGTCCCTGCTACGCCCCGAAGAACGCACCACAAAGTCCCGATCCGCGCACCATTACAAAGCGCCGACCGGCAAACTACTTGAATCGCCCTCCGTCAGCGCGACGTATCCAAACGAACCGCACGAAGACAGCCGCGAGAACAAGAAAGCACAGCATCGACCAGTTGGCCAGAGACAACCCGAGGAAGACCCAGTCCTTCTCCTTGCACAGCCCGGTAACCATGAACATCGATGGCCACACGCTACCCAGCCAGTCAACGATCCTCTCGACAAGAGTGGGATCACCGAAACCACATTCAATCGCATCCTCGGGCGCGAATTGCATCCAGCTTTGCTTGCCCGCGGAAAGAACTCCCACGACGGCAACGACAACCGCCAGCACGCTCCACGCTTTTGCCCAATCGGGCTTCAAGACACCGAAAACCCCTATGAATGCAAGAACCATGTAGATCAATCTCTGGAAATTGCACCAATAGCACGGCTGCAGCCGATAGAGTTCTCCCAGCGTCAAACCTGCCCCGAGAAGCCCGAGTGAAACAACTGCCAGACCGCCAAAAAGCATTCGTGGAGAAATGCGCATGATAGAAACCCGGAAAAAAAACGTTGAGAATTCTATCAGCGCCGAACCTGTTTTCTCTTTCCATTCGCAGTACGATGCGATTCATCGAGTATCATCTTGTCGATCCATTTTCTGGAACGTCATCACAACACCATGAAAACACGCATCCTGTTGGTCGAAGACGATGACCGCTTGGCCAAACTGACCGCTGAGTACCTGCAGAAGAACGATTTCGAGGTCACCATCGAGGCGCGGGGCGACACGGCCGAAACGCGGATCCTGAACGACAATCCGGATCTGGTCATCCTGGACATCATGCTCCCCGGCAAAGACGGATTCGAGGTCTGCCGCGCCGTCCGCGACAAATACCAAGGCGTCATCCTGATGCTTACGGCGCGCGACGAAGATCTCGACCAGATTCTCGGCCTCGAACTAGGCGCCGATGACTATCTGGCCAAGCCGGTGCAGCCGCGCCTGCTTCTCGCTCGGATAAAGGCCCTGCTACGGCGCACGCCCGGCATCGCCCCCACGGAAGAACACGGCGAAAGCGGAGACAGCGAGGAACTTTCCTTCGGCAATTTCCGCATCAGCCAGGCAACACGCAGCACTCATCTTGGCGACGAAATAATCGACCTGACGACAGCGGAGTTCGACCTGCTCTGGCTTCTGGCGAAACATGCGGGAAACATCCTGTCACGCGACGATCTCCTGCAACAGTTGCGCGGCATCGGCTTTGACGGCCTCGACCGCTCCATCGATGCCCGCATCTCCCGTCTACGGCGCAAACTGGGCGACGATCCAGAGAACCCGACGCGAATCAAGACCGTTCGCGGCAAAGGCTACCTGTTCAGCAAGCATGACTGGCAATAACACGACCGCCGGCAAAAGCAGCAGCCTGCTCAGTATTCTCGGGCGCAACAAGCACTCCCCATGGCGCGGCGGCTATAGCCTGTCGCGCCTGTTCCTGAGTTTTTACCTGCTGGTGATGGGCTCGTTCGTGGTCATCGCCTTCGTTGCCGATTTCGTGATCTCGTCCGCACTGAAAGGCATCACCGACGACTACACCAGCCGCTTCATGCAAGGCACGATTGTCCTTGTCGAGGATGCTCTGTTCCGCAAACCGCGCAGCGAGTGGACCGATATCATCAAGGAACTGGACTCCAAGTTCGCCTACAAAATCGACATCGTCGAGCGCTGGACACTGAAACTCAAGCCCAAGCAGGCAGAAAAACTCGATGCCGGCGAACTGGTGGTCGATTCGGAAGGTGACATCATCTACCACCGTCTGAAACAGACGCCGCAAATTCTCGTCGTCGGCCCGATCCGCCCCGACGGCAACACCGACAAACCGCGCACGCTACCCTTCGAATTGCGCATCCGCCTGCTCACCTGGAGCCTGATCGGTTTGTTCCTGGCCATCGCGGTCTGGTTCTGGGTCCGCCCGGTATGGCGAGATCTTGAGGCTCTACGCAAAACGGCGCGCGCGCTTGGGGAAGGCAATTTCGAGCGACGTGCGCCAGAAGCCAGAAGCAGAGCTTTCGATCTGCTGACCGAGACCATGAACGGAATGGCCGAACGTATTCAACGCTTGATCGCCACGCAAAAGGAACTCTCCTCTGCAATTTCCCATGAGTTGCGCACACCAATTGCACGCATGCGATTTGCACTGGAAATGCTGGCCGAAACACCGGAAAAGGAAGAGCGGGAACGGCTCTGGCAAATGATGGAAGAGGATCTCGACGAACTCGACGAACTGATCGAGTCCAGTCTGGCCTATTCGCGCTTCGAACGGGAGCAACCACAGCCGCACTTAACCGCAGTCGACTTCGCCTCCTGGCTATCTGACGAAGTCGAATCGGTGCGCATTCTCGGCCGCAACCTCGACATCTCGATCGACACCAGCAGCCTACCGGAAGACCAGGAAGTGGAACTCGATCTGAAGAGCATGCCGTACGCGGTAACAAACCTGTTGCGCAACGCCCTTAAATACACGCGGAGCAGAATTGTCGTCAGC
>QKII01000355.1 GCA_003249625.1 Propionivibrio sp.
CAGTGCCCGGGCAGCTTCGACCTGACCGTGCGGTACGGCGAGGATGCCGGCGCGGACGCATTCGGTATTGTAGGCGCCGATGTTCAGCGACAGTGCGATGGCGGCACAGGCGAAATCGGAGAGCTGGAGACTATCGGGAAGAATGGTGGGAACGACCAGCCAGACGAACAGTATCTGCAGGAGCAGAGGCGTGCCGCGGATCAGCCAAACGTAGAAGTCACAGAGCCATTTCAGCGGCGGGAACTTCGAGAGCTTGCCCATGCCGCCAAGAACGCCCAGCACGATACCGGCGGAGCCGGCGATCATCGTCAACCAGACAGTGATGCGTGCGCCGTCGGCGAATTGCTCGGCTGCCGGGCCGATTGGGGCGGGCGCTGCAGAGAGCGGAATGGCCAGTCCCCAGAGAAAGGCCAGCAGGCCGACCATGGCCGCGACCATGGTCCACGCCGGGTGCCGCGAGATCCAGTTCATCGTTCTTTGCCGGGCCGCTTAACGGCAGGTGATGTCTTCGTCAAAGTATTTATTCGAGATCGTGGCGAACGTACCGTCCTTGATCAGGTCGGCGATCGTCTGGTTGATCTGGTCCATGAACTCCTTGTTGTTCTTGCGCATGATCAGCGAGACGCGCTCGACGAATACCTGTTCGCCGGTCACGATGCCCGCGTTCGCGTTCTTCTTGAGCGTTCCCTTGACCGTGAACTTGTCGGAGATCCATGCGTCGATTTTTTTCGCCCGTAGCGCGGAGAAAGCTTCAGGATCGGACTTGTAGGTTTTGATCTCCTTCAAGCCTTCAATTTTCTTGGCGGCATCGTAGTAGCTGGTTGACAGTTGCACGCCAACCGCTTTCCCTTTCAGGTCCGCGGTAGTCAGGGGGCCGCCCTTGCGCGCGGCAATCTGTCCGCCGGTGCAATAGTGCGGGCTGGCGAAATCCACGGCCTCGGCGCGTTCCTTGGTGTATCCGTGCGAGGCGATGGCGAAGTCAAAGCGGTCCTGTTTGACGGCAGCCAGTTGGGCATCGAAAGGAACGACTCGCCACTCGAGCTTGAGTCCCATCTTCTTGGCGATTGCTTCGGCGACATCAACCTCGTAACCGGTTAGCTTCTTGCCCTCGTAGTAGTTGAATGGCGCAAAGGCGCCCTCGGTGGCGGCAACGATCGTTCCGGAAGACTTGATCTCACTCCAGTCGCGCGCAATGGCCGGGGCTGATGCCAGTGCAGTGAGGCAACATAGCGCGCCGAACATTTTCGTCAGTCGTTTCATGATGGATTCCTGGTCGGGTTGGTCGGGAAGCGAATCGCGATGGAGCGTGGCAATACGAATATCGCCCGCTATCGGTTCTCGCAAAAGGGCGACAGAATACAACGAACGCCTGCCCGATCAAAGCCGGTCATCGGCTCACGGGCGAGCTACCTGCTGTCTTATCTCCGTCAGCTTTCTTTTGAGCACGCTGGCGTTCTCACGACCGATCCGCATCATGATCTTCTGTCCAGCCGAGCGGGATTCCAGATTCGGATCGGCATATTCGAACAGGATCTTGGGCTGTTGCAGTTTCACCGGCGGTACCAGGTCGGGGGCTGAGAGAAGATCGTCGATGGCGACGACGAGGCGATCGTTGAAGTTGGCTTTCGGATAGCCTATTTCAGCGTAGGCCTTCTGGAACAGGGGGTAGAAACGGCGATACACGGCGACGAGCTTGGCGCTGTCGACCGCTTTTGCGACGGCAATATAAGCAGCGTAGCGGGAGGCGTTACGTTTCCCGATCGCCAGTGTTTCATCCTTGCCGTCCGTGATGAAGGCACCTTCCGCGCGCTTGAGCGGTACGATGGATGCAGGGAGATGATTGCGTGGCAAGTTATCCACGGTAACGACGATGTGGTAGATGAGTTCCTCGGAGAGCAACAGCGCGAGTCCCTTCCGGCCCAGAATTCCGCTGATTGCATTGCGGAAAGGCGCGTCGCTCTGTCCAAGCTCAGGTAGGGGCGTTTCAAGGGGCGTTGGCTCTATCGGGTGGAGGATCGCCGGCGGTTCCGGCACGGGCGGTGGAGATATCGGCGTCGGTGGGGGTAGTTCGGGGGCGGACGGGGCTGCTGCCGGAGGGGGAGAGATTGCTGCCGTAACCGTTGACGGCCTGTCAGCCGGATTGAAAAACAGAAAATACGCAACGATGCCGCCCAGTAGCACGACGATCAGTGCCGCTAGTCCCCACGATTTTCTCTTCATCTACGTTCTCCCTCATTGGCGATTTTTGGAGAGGATAGACCACAATCGCTCTTGGGCAAATGCTGCAGGCGTGTCACAAAGGTGGCTTTGTTACGGATGGTTACAGATGGGCTTACGGGCAGCAACAGACTCCGCTTCCATTCGGGGCGTAAACTGCAGCCATTGTTTCAGTGTCTCCGCTGACAATGTTTGACCCTCCCTGACCCATCGCAACGATGGGACTTTCAATCCCGTGCCATACCGGCGCGGGATTTTTTTTACATGCGCTGCGGATACGTCATCGCGCGGCGGGTTGTCGTCTTCCGAAGGGAAGCGCCATGCGTGAGAGCAGGCCGTCGCGCAGGATGAACTGATGGTAGAAGGCGCCTACGACGTGCAGGGCGACGATGGCTGCAAGCGCACGGGCCGTGAAAACGTGCAGTGAATGCAGTGGAACATTGTCGAAACTGGCGGGCAGCGCCACGTGTTGGCCAAACAGGATTTCAGGCAGGCCAGCCTTGATCGCCATGACGGTTCCGCTGCCGATCATGATCAGGACCAAAGCATCGAATATGCGATGGACGAACGGGACGATACGGTCCGCGATGGCGATCCCGGAAAGCACGGGGGCCGGTCGCTTCGTCTTTGGGCGGATGAACATACGTGCGACACACAGGGCAAAGATGAGGGTGCCGGCTGCCATGTGCTTCAGCAGGGCGAAGGTTTTGCCCGGATTAGTGTTGTCCATCGGGGCCATGACGAACGTTCCGAGAAATAGGGCGGCAATAATGAGCAACGCGATTGCCCAGTGAAGGATACGAAGCGCGGGATGGTAGCGGCGGGGCAGCACGAGCGAAACTCCTGAATTTCTAAGGTCAAGGCAGCCGCAATCGTGGCGGCTACGAGCGAGAGCAGCACCCGCAAACTCCAGGGCGAGAACGTCTTCTGCAAGGGACGGAAACTCTCGGAAGACACAATGATACGTGAATCAGTGGGAAGCGTGGTAGTCGGGCGGCTCGTTGGACGCGGTAAACTGTGCTCTGTTTTGTCCTTGATGCGACTACCAATAACTCCATGAGCACTTCACTCGTTTTCAACAATCTTGGACCTGCCTCCGTCTGGAGGCATTTTGCGACGCTTTGCGCGATCCCCAGGCCATCCAAGGGGGAGGCGCTTTTGCGGGAGCATCTACGGCAATGGGCCGTAGAGCGCGGACTGGAAACCCATGTCGACGCAGCCGGCAATCTGGTTGTGCGCAAGCTGGCAAGCAGGGGCTGCGAGGCGGCGCCCGGTGTCGTACTTCAATCGCATCTGGACATGGTCTGCCAGAAAAACGGCGATACGGCGCACGATTTCGCGCGCGATCCGATCGTTCCCGTCTTGCATGACGGCTGGCTTGTCGCGGAGGAAACCACGCTCGGTGCGGACAACGGCATTGGCGTTGCGCTGATGCTGGCCGCGCTTGAAGACGCTTCGCTTGTGCATGGCCCGCTCGAAGCCTTGTTTACCGTCGACGAAGAATGCGGCATGGGGGGCGCACGGGGCCTTGATCCCCAGGTGCTGCAGGGGCAACTGCTGCTCAATCTGGATACGGAGGAGTGGGGGCAGTTCTACCTCGGTTGCGCGGGCGGCGTCGACGTGAACGTCTCCAGAGCAGGGGAGAGCGACCTCGTTCCGGCAGGCTATGTCGGTTTGTGCATTGATGTGCGGGGACTGCGCGGCGGGCATTCGGGGGTGAATATTCACGAAGGGCGTGGCAGTGCGATCAAGCTGCTGGTACGGGTGCTCCGTGATATGGAGCGGCGTTGGCCGTTACGCCTCGCGACGCTCAGTGGTGGCACGGCACGCAATGCTCTGCCGCGTGAGGCGCATGCCACGCTTGCCGTTCCGGGCGAGGCAATGGAGACGGTGGCGGAAATGATGGCTGATCTTCAGGCGACGTTTCGCGGCGAGTTAGCCGGCGTGGACGAAAACGTCAGCGTTTCTTTCTCGTCGTCAACCGTCGAGCGGGTGATGGCGCCCGCTCAGCAGACCGCTTGGCTGGCCTCTCTCCACGCGGCGCCACAGGGTGTCCTGCGCATGAGCGTGACAGTGCCTGGTGTCGTCGAGACCTCCGTCAACCTTGGTGTGGTCGATCTTCAGCCGCAGGCAGGAAAGGCGAGTTTCATGGTTCGCTCACTAGTCGATAGCGCTGGTGTCGAACTGGCCAACCAGATACTCAGCCTGTTCGAGCTATCCGGCATCGCGGCGGAAGTGTCGGGTCATTACCCGGGTTGGTCCCCCAATCCGGCATCGCCATTGCTGGCTTTGTGCCGTGACGTTTTTCGCCGGGAATTCGGTGGCGAGGCGATGACCCAGGTGATTCATGCGGGTCTGGAGTGCGGGCTGATCGGTGGCAAGTATCCGTGCATGGACATGGTGTCGTTCGGGCCAACGATCCGTGGTGCGCATGCGCCGGGCGAAGCTGTTGATGTGGCGTCGGTGGGCGATTGCTGGCGGCTGCTGCAAGCCGTTCTGGCTGCCTGTTCTACAGAGAGTCAACGGGAACAGGACGGCCCGTGAGGTAGCCCTGGATCAGGCGAAAGCCCATCTCGATGCAGGCTTGCGCCTCTGCTTCGTCTTCCACGCCTTCGGCCAGCGGCACCGAGCCGGTTGCGAGGACCATCTGCACAAGGTCACGAACGATCTTGCGTTTGCGTTCGCTTGCGTTGTGCAGCCCGCGAATCAGAGTCATGTCGAACTTGACGAAATGTGCCGGTACATCCGCCAGTTCAAGCAGGCGAGCCTGTCCGGCACCGAAGTCGTCATAGGCGAAACGGATGCCGAGTTCCTCGAGACGGTTTGCCAGTTCGCGTAGCTTCTCGATCCCGGTGACCGCGGATTCGTGGATTTCCACGACGATGTCCAGCATTGGCCGTGCTTTTCGGATTCGTTCAAGCGAGGCGAGGAAAGTGTCGCTGAAAGTTTCCTTGGGATGGGCGTTGATGAACAGGGTATTGCCGTTCAAATGCGGTGAGGCCTTGTTAATGCCGAAGTCGCGAAAAGCCTGACTCAGCGCCTCCTCGCGGTCGAGCATCTCGGCGAGGGCAAAAAGCTCGATCGGGCTGGCCGGCAGGCGCGGATGGTTGGCGCGCCCGAGCAGTTCATACGCGACAACACTTCGGGATTGCGCATCGACGATCGGTTGCGCGGCGCCGGAAATTCCCTGGCCCATGATCAGTTCGTCGAGTTCCGCTTCGTTCGTGACGAAGTGCTCGGACAGCGGCAATCCGGCTGGCATGACCATGGTCAGCATCTCGTCGAACGACAGCGTGTCTTCTTCGTTCAGCAGTCGGCGGCACAGTTTGAACTCGGCGCTTGCGAAATGGATAACGTCGTTTTCCTTGAGCAGGCAATAACCGTCGATGCGTCGGCGATTGACGAATGTTCCGTTCGTGCTGTTCTCGTCGGTGAGGCGGAGCCGGCCGGTGATGTCGCGGGCAATGATTGCTTGATCGCGGCTCAGACCGAGGTTGGCGATTACGAGGTCGTTGCCCTTGCTGCGCCCTATCCGGCATGGCAGTTGCGTAATGACAAAATCGGAATGGGTGCCGCCAGCGCCGATCGACTCGAGAACCCATTGTTTTTTCAACGCCTGCTCCCTGCACGCACGATATCGGTTCATCCTCTGAAGACGCGTGAAGATTAGCATGAAAATAAGGGGGCAAACTGCTTCGATTCGGCCGGTTGTCGCGTCCATCGGAGTCTTTCCCGGAAAGGGGAGGACGCGCCTGTTCGGTGTCGCTCCGTAGTTTCCGCAAAAGCTGGCGGAAGTTACTGATGCGCATGACAGGATGATTCTGGGAGTATGCGATGAGTATTTTCCCGGAGGGCGAACGGCATGATGCTCAGATCGAAATCGGTGGCGACGAAGTTGCTGCTGGCATCCTGTGTTACGGCGGTTTTTGTCGTTGTTTCCATCGTGGCTTTCATCAAACTGTCGATGATTCCGCAGTTGACAGACAAGGCTCTGGAGGATCAGACCAGTGCGCTGGCGCAAGCGCTCAAGGGAATTCGCAATCGACCCGAACAGTGGAGTGATGCCGAATTGGCGCGGGAAGGGTTGCTTGACGCATTCAGCTCGGAGGGCGGAACGGTGGCTACTCTGTTTATCCACAAGGATGGGCGTTACCTTCGTGCCGCAACGACTCTGAAGAAGACAGATGGCCTGCAGGCGATTGGTACAGCGCTCGATCCGGCGTCGGATGCCGCCCGGGCTCTGGAGGCGGGGCAGAAATACTCAGGGCATATCACCCTGTTCGACCGGTTGCACATGTCTACCTATCTGCCGGTGGCATTCGAAAACGGTGTGCGCGGTGCCGTTTTCGTCGGCATTGATTACGGCTCGGCCGATCCGATGCTGGCGCTTTCCCGCCAGATGGACTATGTGGTAATCGCGGCTGGCGTTGTCGGGGTTCTCCTGCTGGCCGTCGGGCTGGCTTTCTCGATTCGCGTCGAACAGGCGCACCGGGAAACCGAGGACATCTTTCGGACCACGCAGGACGGACTGTTCCTTCTCGACCATCGCTTGCGTATGGGGTCGCAGACTTCACAGGCACTGTCGAAGGTGCTTGGGTTCGACGTACGTCCAGGTGCGAATTTCCTTGAACTGCTGCGGCCCTCCGTCTCACAGAAAACCTACGATACCGCCAGGGAATACATCGAGTTGCTGTTGCGCCATGACGTCAAGGAAAAACTGGTGGCC
>QKII01000150.1 GCA_003249625.1 Propionivibrio sp.
TTTCAGCCGTAGGAATACAATCCAGAACTACGGTCTTGTGCTCCGGCAAGGATGCAAGAAACTCCATCACCTTGACATCCCCGGCATAGACCAGGAACGCATGATCCCAAAGATCTACAACATGCCGGCACGCCAACGCCTTGACCTCCGAAAAATCCATGACCATGCCATTGGCGGGGTCTCCGGCAAGCTGGATAATCCCACCCGAAAGTGTCACTTCCAGCACGTAGCGATGCCCATGCAAATGCCTGCACTGGCTTTTGTGATCCGGTATCCGATGACCGGCATCGAACTCCAAGCGACGAGTAATGCGCATGATTGACTCGGGAAAATTTCCGGCCGTGATTATATCATTGGGGTCTTCAGCACCTTTCGCGACACGAACATGCCAGTAACCTTGAGTACAACAAACCATAGCCGCGACAGTGCCGGAATGAAATACGTTTACCCGGTCATCTCGCGACGCGCAGGAGGCGTCTCCGTCGGGATCAACCTGAACACCAACAACGCCTGCAACTGGGCTTGCATCTATTGCCAGGTTCCCGGCCTCCAAAGAGGCGCAGCACCTGAAACGGATCTGCACCAACTGGAATCAGAACTCCGGACATTCTTGTTGAGCGCGACATCTGGGGACTATCTACTCAATAACGCTCCTCCCGACGCAAGAACGCTGATAGACGTCGCCTTTTCGGGCAACGGAGAACCGACAAGTGCTCCCGCCTTTCCTGAAGCTGTGCGCATTGCAGGCCACGTTCTCGACGAATTCGGTCTATCACACCAAGTTCGCCTGAGGCTGATAACAAACGGCAGCCTGCTGCACAAAGCCTACGTTCGCGAAGGCATCGCCTTGATCGGAGAACGCGGCGGGGAGGTCTGGTTCAAGATCGACCGGGCATCACAAGCGGGAATTCGTGAGGTCAACGGCATCGCGAGCACGCCAGAAAGAATACATAAGGCACTTGCGACTTGCGCCAGACTCGCACCAACCTGGGTACAAACCTGCTTTTTTGCAATTGACGGCCAATGCATCTCGGAGCAGGAATTTAACACCTACCTCGAGTTTCTCTCGACGATAAAAGAAGAAATAGAGGGCGTGTTGCTTTATGGTCTTGCCCGACCATCTCTGCAGCCAGAAGCAAAAAGGCTTTCGGCACTAAGCGCCGAAAGCCTCTCCCAGTTCGCCAACCGCATCAAGGCAATGGGGATTAACGTTCTTGTAACCCCTTGACGCGTTAACCCGCCTTCTTCTTTGCTTTTGCCGACTTTTTCAATGTCTTGTAAAGATCGGGATCTTCGCTCTTGAGGTAGTCGATGATCTCGACATCCTCTTTCTTGACGCGCTGAATATCCACCTGCTCGACATGCACCAAGCGCAGCAATTCGCGTACCGGACGCGGCATGTTCCGCCCGCTTTCGTAGCGCGATCCGCCACTCTGCGTCACCCCGATCTTCGACCAGAACTGTTGCTGGTTCAATCCGAGCTTACGGCGAATCTCGCGCGGCTCGATGACTTTTTCATTCGCTTTTACAGTGCTCATAGCTGTCCTCTCATGTGTCCTGACACCCCAAAACAGGCTAAAAATTTTCAGCCGGGCCTCAACTCAATCCAAACCTTGGATATATAACTTTCGTTATATTGCAGCCAGTATAGAACATGAACATATGCGATTGCAAGTGGCATTTATTCATGCTTATTGGGCAGACATCAGACTCTGTCCGGAGCCGAAAATAGCCTTGTGTTTCAAATAACTGATACGTTAGAATCCTCGGTCTTCGTATTAACTGCTGGGATTGTGCATGGCACTGATAGTTCAGAAGTTTGGAGGCACGTCGGTCGCATCAACAGACCGGATCAAAAACGTTGCCAAACGGGTCGCCCGCTGGAAGGAACAGGGGCATGACATCATTGTTGTTCCATCGGCGATGTCCGGCGAAACGAATCGCCTTATCTCCTTGGCAAAGGAGATCTCCACGTCTCCCGACCCTCGGGAACTTGATGTGATTGCGTCGACCGGAGAACAAGTCACGATCGGCTTGCTGGCAATGGCCCTGAAAGAAGAAGGGCTGAAAGCCAAAAGTTACACGGGGCCCCAGGTTCGAGTGCTCACCGACAGCACCTTCACCAAAGCGCGCATTCTGCAGATCGACGACCAGAAAATCCGCAAGGATCTCGCTGACGGAAACGTCGTCGTCGTCGCTGGATTCCAGGGTGCGGACGAAGACGGAAACATCACGACACTGGGACGCGGCGGCTCGGATACGTCTGCGGTTGCGCTTGCCGCGGCACTCAAGGCCGACGAGTGCCAGATATATACCGATGTGGATGGCGTCTACACCACTGACCCACGCGTCGAACCCGCAGCCCGAAAACTCGAAACCATCACGTTCGAGGAAATGCTGGAAATGGCCAGCCTCGGATCAAAGGTCCTGCAAATCCGCTCGGTCGAATTTGCCGGCAAATACAAAGTGAAACTGCGCGTACTTTCCAGCTTCCAGGATGAAGGCGAAGGTACTCTGATTACTGTTGAGGAAGACAATCAAATGGAACAGCCCATCATTTCCGGTATCGCCTTCAATCGTGACGAGGCCAAGTTGACGGTACTCGGCGTACCCGATCGCCCGGGCATCGCCTATCAGGTACTCGGACCGATCGCCGATGCCAACATTGACGTCGACATGATCATCCAGAACGTTGGGCACGACGGAACAACCGATTTTTCTTTCACCGTCAATCGCGGCGAATATGTTAAGGCCATGGACATTCTCAAGAGCTCTGCAGAGAAACTGGGAGCTCGCGGTGTCGTCGGAGACAACAAGATTTGCAAGGTTTCCGCTGTAGGCGTGGGCATGCGATCCCACCCTGGGGTTGCCAGCAAGATGTTCAACGTTATTGGCGCGGAAGGCATCAACATTCAGATGATTTCTACCTCCGAGATCAAGATTTCCGTTGTCGTTGAGGAAAAATATCTGGAACTGGCCGTTCGAATCCTGCACAAGGCCTTCGGTCTCGAACAAGCGCAATAATCAACTGATTTTTGGTTTGACCAGAAGGATCGGAAAGGCTATCATCGCGCCCTTCCGGAGACGTGGCCGAGAGGTCGAAGGCACTCCCCTGCTAAGGGAGCATACGGGCATAAACCTGTATCGAGGGTTCGAATCCCTCCGTCTCCGCCAAAAAAGAACAAAACCCGATAGCCTGCTATCGGGTTTTGTTTTTTCTAGTCAGATCTTCTGCATGCACAATTTTTGGATATTCCCATGACGGCCAAAATTCTTGACGGTAACGCCCTTGGACAAAAACTCCGCGCGGATTTCAAGCAGCGTGCCGAGGAACTCGCAGCCCAAGGCACACGCCCCGGACTTGCGGTTATTCTGGTTGGTGAAGACCCAGCCTCGCAAGTTTATGTGCGCAACAAGGTCAACGCCTGCGCCCAAGCCGGCTTCCACTCGGAAAAATACTCTTTCCCTGCCGATATCGCGCCGCAGGTCGTGTTCGAAAAGATCGCCGAACTCAACGCTGATCCGAAGATTCACGGAATCCTGGTTCAACTTCCCCTGCCCAGGCATTTCGACGCAGACGCGGTTCTCGACGCGATTGCTCCAGAGAAAGATGTTGACGGTTTCCGTGCGGAAAACGTCGGCGCACTGATGCAGGGACAACCCTGCTTCATCCCCTGCACCCCGTACGGAGCGATGAAATTTTTCGAGGATGCAGGTATAGGCCTCAAAGGCAAGGAAGCCGTCGTCGTCGGTCGATCGAACATCGTCGGCAAACCGATGGCCATGCTGCTGATGCACGCCGGTGCCACGGTTACAGTCTGCCACTCGCAAACCCGTGATCTGAAAGCGCATTGTCAGCGCGCGGACATTCTGGTCGCAGCGATCGGCAAGCCAAAGATGATCACCGGCGACATGATCAAACCAGGCGCAGTGGTCATCGACGTCGGTATCAATCGTCTCCCGGACGGGAAACTTTGTGGCGATGTTGATTTCGAATCGGCCAAGGAAGTCGCAGCGTTCATCACGCCGGTTCCTGGCGGGGTCGGCCCGATGACGATCACCATGCTGCTGGCGAACACGCTGGAAAGCGCGGAACGTTCGGCCAACGCCTAATCCAACGTTATTTTCAGAAACAGGAGACGAAAATGTCGAATCAACCGCTTGTTGGCATCGTAATGGGCTCGGACAGTGACTGGCCGGTCATGCGCGCCTGCGCCGAAACACTGAAGAAATTTGGCATCGCTTATGAGGCCAGGGTTCTTTCGGCGCACCGCACTCCGGACGCCGCGCTCGAATACGCCGCCACCGCGCAGCAACGGGGAATGAAGATCCTGATCGGTGCTGCTGGAGGTGCCGCGCACCTCGCTGGCGTTCTCGCAGCGAAGACCGAACTTCCCGTGCTCGCTGTACCGATGCCGTCCAAGCACCTGCAAGGACTCGATTCGTTGCTGGCCATGGTGCAGATGCCCGGAGGCATCCCCGTCGCGACCTTTGCCATCGGCGAAGCCGGTGCAACCAACGCAGCCCTGTTCTCGGTCGCCATGCTGGCCTTGGGTGACGCGGCCATTGCCAGCAAGCTGAATGACTTCCGCAAGCAGCAGACCGAAAAGGTGCTCTCCAAAACCCTGCCTGATCTTCCGTAATCACGACATGAACGACAACACGACGCCCGCCGATCTGGACCAGGCCGTTCGACTGTTACAAGCCGGCGAGCTCGTGGCGTTCCCGACGGAAACGGTCTACGGATTGGGTGCCGACGCGGCTAACCCAAGCGCGGTGGCCAAAATATTCGCCGCCAAGGGACGTCCTGCCGACCATCCGCTGATTGTGCATTTGCCCGGCGCCGGGCACCTCGACCAATGGGCGAGGGAGATTCCGCAGCAAGCATGGGATCTGGCGGAAGCATTCTGGCCAGGTCCGCTCACGCTGATCCTCAAACGGAAGAGCGTCGTTCCCGATGCTGTCACCGGCGGACAGGATACCGTCGGTGTGCGCGTTCCCTCCCACCCGCTGGCCCTCGCCCTACTGCGTGCTTACGCCCAGGCGGGCGGCGGAAAGAATGGTCTGTGCGGAATCGCAGCCCCGTCGGCCAATCGCTTTGGACGCATCAGCCCTACCGACGCGGCCCATGTGCGCGAGGAACTCGGCGATGCAGTCGCCATGATCCTGGATGGCGGCCCGTGCGATGTGGGAATTGAATCCACGATCATCGACCTCTCACGCGACGGCCATGCACCGCGACTGCTGCGCCCAGGCCACATCACGCCGGAACAGATTGCCGAGGTCATCGGCGAGTTTCCGGAACTTCCGGAGACAATGAAAAGCGCTTCGACACCACGCGTATCCGGGTCGCTGGACGCACATTACGCCCCGCGCACCGCCATGCAGATGGTCGCCGCCAGCGACGTGGCGCAAGTTCTCGAAACATTCCAGGAAGCCGGCAAGCGTTGCGGCGTCCTGCTGCATACAGTCGTTTCACCCCTGCCTGCAGTTCTATCGCTCTGCCTGCTCCCCGACGCACCGGAAGGTTATGCCCGCGCCTTGTACTCTGCGTTGCGCGAACTCGACCGCGGCGGCAACGACATTATTCTCGTCGAGAGCATTCCTCAAGAATCCGCTTGGGCCGCTGTGGCCGATCGGCTGAGGCGCGCCGTTTGTGGCTCAGGGAAACGGTAATTTCCTGCTGCGTCAGTGACCGCCCCACGGCATGACAGGCACCGTTGAAATGCTGTTGGCAGGTGCGCCTTCGATCAACTTGCGGCTGATCGCCAGATAGACCAACGTCCGGTTCGCGTCGTCCCACATGCGGATGACGCGCGTTTCCTTGAACAGAATCGACGTATCCTCGCTGAACACCACAGCGTTTTTAGGCAGCTTCGCCGGAACGCTGATCGGCCCGGTCTGGCGGCATGCCAGTGAGAACTGTGACGGATCTTGCGCCAAGCCAAGGCTGCCACTGATGCCGCCCGTCCGCGCCTGACTGACGTGACAAGTCACGCCAGAAATCAACGGATCTCCGAACGACTCGACGCAAACTTTGTGATTGGCCCCCAGGAGTTTCCATTCGGTAGTCACGCAACCGATCGTTTCGGCACGTGCTCCGGCAACCAACGAAAAAACGAGCGCAAACGCGAAAACCCGCCGCCCAATGGCACCGGCACTAAAAATTGTGGTGTTAGGCACGCGTCTTGTCCTTGATCCGCCCGGCCATCACGATGAAAGCCAGGATGCAGAGTCCCTGCAGAACAGTCATGACGATCAGTTCACCAGCGGCAAATTGCCGCAAGAGTTCGAGTCCGGCTGCATCAGCACCAACAAACGCAAGTCGGAGCAACACCTGCAGGATGACATCGATCATCAGGAACGCGGCCCAGGCGACTGCCATCTCCCGTCCATTGAGGTAGCGGCCACTCCGCCGGCGAAACAACTGACAGACGTAGAGCGTAGACGCCGCCAGTGCCACCGTCGTTACTACCAGTGTGCTGCCTCGGGTGAAATAGAAAGCCAACAGCAAACCACCTACCAGCGCCAGAAGGTAGGCAATGGAGAAACGCAGAATCAATCCGCCGAGGGTCATGCACGCTCCGCTTGAGAAGGGACCGCATTCCTACGAAGGAAGCGATCACGATTACGGGTGATATAGACGCCGCCGAAGACACAGACGGCGCCTGCCACCTGCATTGGCCCGAATGTCTCGCCGAGAAGGAAATACGCGGCGACCACGGCAAACACCGGTGTCAGGTTATTGAATACGGACGCGCGCGACGTACCGAGCACGCCAGAGCCCCAGATCCACAGGAAATTACCGAGGCACAAACCGAAAATCGCCGAAAACACCACGCTCCCCCACGCCGAGGCGGGCAATGCCGTCCAAGCAACACTGCGCATCTCCGGCACGGACACGGCCAGAAGCATGACTGTCGTCACGATC
>QKII01000067.1 GCA_003249625.1 Propionivibrio sp.
AAACATGAACATCATCGGCCAGTTCGAGGTGCCCGACAATCATCCCGGCCCCGCCAACCGTGCAACGACGCCCGATGTGCGTACTCCCGGCAACGCCGACGCAACCGGCCATCGCGGCGTGATCGCCAATCGTTACGTTGTGCGCAATCTGGATCTGATTATCGAGTTTGACGCCGTTACCGATCACTGTGTCATCCAGCGCCCCGCGGTCAATTGACGTATTCGCGCCAATCTCTACGTCGTCACCTATGACGACGCGGCCAATCTGGGGAATCTTGATCCAGCGCTCGCCATCCTTGGCAAAGCCAAAGCCATCGCTGCCGATCACCGCCCCGGCCTGCACAACCGCGCGCTTGCCGATCACGCAATCATGATAAACAACCACGTTGGGGTAGATTACAGAGTCGTCACCGACCGAAACGCGGTCACCAATCACGCACCCCGGGTAGAACGTAACGTTCTCACCGATCACCGCATCGCGACCGATAACGACGTTTTCGCCTACGCGCGAACTCTTTGGAACAGAGCTATCGACAACGGCACTAGGATGCACGCCCTGCGGACGCTGATCTGGCGGGTTTAGCAACGCCACGACCCGGGCGTAGTACGCGTAGGAATTCGGATGAACGATTCTTGGCAGGTCAGTATCACCAACGAACTTCGGCGGGACGATTACCGCAGACGCCCCCGTGGATTGCAATTGCTGACGATACTTCGGATTTGCCAGAAACGCGATCTGCCCCGTGTCAGCCGAAGCGAGGGTCGCGACCTGCGATACGACGACCGACGGATCCCCGACCAGCTCGCCGCCCAATTGGGCGACGATCTCGTCGAGGCGACGCCCAACTTTCTTGACCACGTTGCTTACTTGCCGTTTTCGGCGGCCAAGGCTTTGATAATCTTTTCCGTGATATCGAGCCGCGGACTTGCCCACACGACGTCCTGGACAATCAGATCGTATTTCTCGGATTCAGCAAGTTGCTTGATCGCCTTGTTGGCCTTCTCGATGATCGCCGCATTTTCCTCGTTCTGGCGAAGGTTGAGATCTTCGCGGAATTCGCGCTGCTTGCGCTGGAACTCGCGCGACAGTTCGTTCAGTTCTTTCTCCTTGGCGCGCCGATCGGATTCGGCCATGGTCAACGCGTTCTTCTCCAGCGACTGTTGCATACCCTGCAACTGCTTTGCCGTACTCTGAAGCTCCTGATCGCGCCGGGAGAATTCAGCTTCAATTTTCTTGGCCGCTTTCACGGCAGCCGGCGCATCACGGAAAATTCGCTGCGTATTGACGTAGCCGATCTTCACCCCCTCGTTCGCCAACACTTGCGACGCGGGAAGCGCTACCACGAGCGCTGCGAGAACAGCAGCCAGTTTCGTTTTCAAACCGATTCTCCTAATTAAAACGTCGTTCCCAGCTGGAACTGGAAGCGCTGAATATTATCATTATCCTGTTTGTTCAGCGGCTGAGCAAAGCTGAACTTGAGCGGCCCCACGGGCGACAACCACGAAGCCGCGACCCCGACCGACATCCGGACCGGTCCGCTGTCATATACACTTGAATCCTTGCTGGCCGCATCGGAATACACTTGGCCAGCATCAAAGAACGGCCCGAAGCGCATCGATCGATCCTTCCCGAAGCCCGGCACAGGCATCATGAGCTCCGCGTTGAAAATGACTCGCCTTGTCCCGCCCAAACGCACTTCATCACCATCTGAATCAATCTCGTACGGGCCAAGACTCGCAGTATCCCAGCCGCGAACCGAGCCCGTACCGCCAGCGTAGAAATTCTTGAAGAACGCGACTTCCTGGCCGCCCAGCCCCTTCGCATACCCTACCTCGCCATTCAACATGAGGGTCATATCCCTCGTAATGGGGAAGAACTGCTGATGCTGGAAAGACGCCTTGTAATACCGTAAATCACCCGCGGGGCTCACTTCAAAGGTCGCCCGCTGATAACTTCCCTGTGTCGGACTGATCGCACTGTCTTTCCCGTCGCGAACCCATCCCACTGTCAGTGGAACGGAAAGATTTCCACACGTGGTCGATCCGTCACAGAATTTCTCCATGAACCGGATGTACTGCAGCGGTGTATCGATAACGCCATTGTCCGCCAAATCGTCGTCCAGATCGATTGTCACCTTTGTGTAATCAATTGCCGCACCAAAGTTGATCGACTGCTTTTCGGCGATTGGAATCCCGAATTTAACCCCCCCTCCAGTCGACTCCGTCGTATATACATAGCCAAGGGACGTGGGATCAGTCCTTCTGTGGTAAATGTCGAACCCTTGGCTAACGCCATCAACGGTGAAATACGGATTGTTGTAACTCAGTCCAATTGCTCGGTTAACCTTGCCTGTACCTACCGTAACGGAAACGAATTTTCCACTGCCGAAGATGTTGGCCTGCGAAATGGATCCAGAAAGAATCACCTTTTCCGACTGTGAGTATCCGGCACCCAACGTGATGTTGCCGGTCGACTTCTCGGTTACGTTGTAATTGACATCGACTTGATCCGTCGTTCCGGGCACTGGCTGCGTTTCAACCGTTACTTCAGAGAAGTAATCCGTCTTGTCAATCCGCTGTTTGGTTAACTTGACCTTGTCGTCGTCATACCACGCTCCTTCCATCTGACGACTTTCCTGGCGTATCACTTCGTCACGCGTCTTGGTATTTCCGCCGATATTGATCCGGCGAACGTAAACCCGCTTGCCCGGATCGACGAAAACAGTGAACGCGACCTGACGTTTCTCCTTATCGACTTCCGGTGCTGCATTCACGTTGGCAAACGCGTAGCCCTTTGCGGAAAGCTTCTCGCTGATTGCCTTCGTGCTCTGATTAAGGTTCTCGCGGGAAAAGACATCACCGGCCTTGATCTGCATCGATTTCCGGAATTCTTCCTCCGGCAGGATCAAGTCACCGGCCAGTTTGACCGACGAAACAATGTACCGCTCACCCTCGGAGAGGCTGATCGTAATGTAGATGTCCTTTTTGTCAGGACTGATCGAGACCTGCGTCGATTCGATATTGAAATCGAGAAAACCGCGGTTGAGGTAGTGAGACCGCAACGATTCCAGGTCTGCCGACAGTTTCTGCTTGGAATACTGATCGTTCTTTGTATACCAACTGATCCAGTTCGGCGTCCGCAACTGGAAAAGGTCAAGCAGTTCCTTTTCCTTGAACGCGCTTGCGCCGACGATGTTGATCTGCTTGATCGACGCTGCATCACCCTCGTCGATATTGAAATTGATCGCAACCCGATTCCGTTCCAGGGGTGTAACCGTGGTCGTAACAGTCATCGCGTACTTGCCGCGGGTGAGATACTGGCGTTTCAGCTCCTGCTCGGCACGTTCAAGCATTCCCCGGTCAAAAGAGCGGGACATTGCGAACCCCGCCTCTTTCAGGCCTTTGATCAGCTGGTCCTTGTCGAACTCCTTCAGCCCGACGAAATCGATCTGGGCAATGGCAGGGCGCTCTTCGATCACGACCACCACGACGGCCCCATCAATCTCGATGCGGACATCCTTGAAGAAGCCGGTGGCAAACAGCGACTTGATCGCTTGCGCCGCCTTTTCGTCCGTCATCGTATCGCCAACCTTGACCGGCAGATAACTGAACACCGTGCCCGCTTCCGTACGCTGAATCCCTTCGACCCGGATATCCTTGACGGTGAACGGTTCCAGTGCACTGGCGGCGTTAACAAATAGTGCTGCGATCGCACCAACGATCAGATTTCTCTTCATGGAGTCAACTGGGGATCAATCGAGTCAGGTCATTGTAGAAGGCAAACGCCATGAGCATCAGAAGCAATGCAAATCCGACCTTTTGGCCGATCGCCATGTACTGCTCCGGCAAGGGGCTGCCCCGTATGAATTCCGCAAGATAATACAGCAAATGCCCCCCATCCAGAACCGGGATAGGCATCAAATTGAGGATTGCCAAGCTGATGCTGACAAGCGCCAAAAATTTGAGATACGGGCCGACACCAAGCTTGGCGGACTTCCCGGCATAGTCGGCGATCGTCACCGGCCCGCTGATATTCTTGAGCGACAATGAACCCGTCACCATTTTCGCCATCATCCGGAGACTGAACACCGATTGATCCCATGTTTCCGTGACAGCTTTCCCCAGTGCTGGAATAAAGCCATGGCGCACCGTAACAAAGAGGGCCGCCCTATCGCCGCCATCGTCGCGCACTGACGCTCCGATCCGCCCGATTTTTTCCCCCTTGTCGTCCAATATCTCTCTGGGGGTAATAGCCACCGTCTTGTGCTGTTCCCCGCGTAGTACCTCAAGCTGCAATTGCAGATTTGCCGACGACCGA
Source organism: Propionivibrio sp. (assembly GCA_003249625.1). The sequence goes on from QKII01000067.1 coordinate 4,319, forward strand.
ATCACCTGAACAAAATCCCTCCACGACTCAATGATTTTGCCGTTAACCCGGGTTATCTCGTCTCCCGCGATCAACCCAGCCGATTCGGCGGGACTCCCTTGATTAACGCTCCCTACGACGGGGCGAATAACCGGTTGGAAAAACCGAATTCCGAGTCGGGCAACAGGATCATCCCCCTCAGCGCCTCGTGCAGCGGCCAAATCGATGCGACGCTGGTTGATTTCGCTACGGGAGTTGATCACCTCGAGTTCGACAGTGTCATGCGAGACCGTTGATTTCAACAGATACCAGCGCATTTGCGACCACGTTTCAATCGGTTTGCCGCCGATTTTCAATACGCGGTCACCGTTCTCGATCCCTGCAAGCGCCGCTGAACTACTTGCCACGGGGGCCCCCAACACCGGCCGGAGTTCTTCAACACCGACGATGAACAGCCCCCAATAAACGACGACAGCGAGAAGCAGATTGGCCAGGGGCCCGGCAGCGACGATTGCCATGCGCTTGCCGACACTCTGCCGGTTAAAACTGCGGTGCGCCTCGCAAGCGGGAACATCGCCTTCGCTTTCGTCGAGCATTCGGACGTAACCGCCGAGTGGGAACAGGCCAATTGACCACTCGGTTTTATCCTTGCCAAATCGCCGGGTCACGAGGGGACGACCAAATCCGACGGAAAACCTCAGCACCTTGACCCCCGCCCAGCGGGCGACGAGGTAATGTCCCAATTCATGCACGACGATCAGAGCCCCCAATAACAGGGCAAAGGCCATCAGGTAAAAGAGGAAACCGCTCATCTTCCGAGCAATCGCTGGACAACCCCTGTTGATTTAGTTCGCGCCCGCGCATCGGAGGCGAGAACGTCATCGAGCGTATTCAGCGGCATCACCGGAAGTGCATCGAGTGTTTCCGAGATCACCCTCGCAATGTCCGTGAAACGAATCTTTCCATCGAGAAATGCCTCGACGGCAATCTCGTTGGCTGCGTTCAATGTCGCCGGGCAATCCTGTCCCACCTCGAGCGCGCGATATGCCAATCCGAGACACGGGAAACGGTCGAAATCGGGACGCTCGAAACACAGCGAGGCAATCTCGAACAAGTCAAGCGGCTTCACGCCGGAGTCGATCCGCTCCGGATAAGCGAGCGCATGGGCGATCGGCGTGCGCATGTCTGGATTACCCAATTCCGCCAGAACCGAGCCGTCGATGTATTGCACCAGGGAATGAATCACGCTCTGCGGGTGAATGACCACCTGGATCCTGTTCGCCGGCACGCCGAACAACCAGTGTGCCTCGATCATTTCGAGACCCTTGTTCATCATCGTCGCGGAATCGATCGAGATTTTCCGCCCCATGCTCCAGTTGGGGTGGGCACAGGCTTGGTCCGGAGTCACGGCATGCAGATCGCCAGACGCTGCATTGCGGAATGGGCCGCCGGACGCTGTCAGCAAAATTCCCTCGACTCCGCACTCGCCCGGCCTTCCAGCATAATTGGCGGGAAGCGACTGAAAAATTGCATTGTGTTCGCTGTCGATCGGCAACAGCACGGCACCGTGTTCACGAACAGCTCGCATGAAGACAGGCCCGGCCATGACCAGCGCTTCCTTGTTGGCCAGAAGAATCCGTTTTCCAGCGACCGCTGCTGCCAGAGTCGACGGCAAACCTGCCGCACCGACAATCGCGGCCATGACCGTGTCAACCTCAGGCAGTTCTGCCATGCGAACGATGGCGCCAGGACCGAACTCCACCCGGGTCGGACACGACAAGGCCTCAAGCCTGTCGCGCAGGACGCTGGCCAGCGAGGCATCGCGAACAACTGCATAACGAGGGCGAAACTCGAGACATTGCTCGAACAGTCGATCAACCTGGCGGTGAGCACAAAGCGCCACCACCTCATAACGCTCAGGATGCCTGCGAATAACGTCGAGCGTACTGACACCGATCGACCCAGTCGAGCCAAGAACCGTAACCTTCTGCACCATCGACATCCTCGTAATCAAAAGCCGATGTTGAACCAGATCAGCGCGACGAGCGGCAACGTTGAAGTCAGGCTGTCGATCCTGTCCAGCACCCCGCCATGCCCAGGAAGCAAGTTGCTGCTATCTTTCAATCCTGCCTGGCGCTTGAGCAACGACTCGAACAAATCACCTACGACGCTAGTTGCCGTCAACAGAACCAGCGACGCCAGCAGCAACGGAGCGTTGCCGGCCAAAGCCCCCGGCAAGATCGACGGCATGGAGATGCCGTATAGAACTACCGCCACGCAGCCACCTACGGCTCCTTCCCAGGTTTTACCTGGACTGATGGCCGGCGCCAGCTTGTGTCGCCCCAGCGCCCTGCCGGCGAAATAGGCGCCAGTATCGGCCAACCAGACGACTACCATGACGGAGAGCAACCACAAGCCGCCAAACTGGCGCAATTGCGTCAGTGCTGCCCAGAAAGGAAAGATCACCAGAACACCTGTCCCATAGCCAAGCAGACGATTGGACAATGGCCAACGTCGCCGCAACCAGACGGGTACGACCAGCAACCAGAACACAGCGGCCGGCCAATAGAACCAGCGCCCGACCGCCTGAACCACAGAGGCAT
>QKII01000387.1 GCA_003249625.1 Propionivibrio sp.
CCGCGGTCGCGATGGCAGAGGCGCTTGTCCGGATGGGGGCGAAGACCAGCAAGCGAGGCGACTATGCCTATCCGCTGCACAAGCCGTATGCTGGAATGCTGGCGCCTTTCGCGCCGCGTAGCTGATAGGCAGGCGGATGGTGGCTGACTTGGTTGACGAACCCTGTGGAGCTTTTTGCTTGCGATGCTAAGGAACCCGCTGGGGTGAATCGGTTGCATGCCGGGGGGCGATCAGGGCGTGCAATTTGTGCCAGAGATGTACGGCAAGCAGGTCGTTGGGGAGGCGCAGGTACATCTCGCGCAGCATCAGGAGCGCATCGGCGGTTTGCTGCCCAGATGGCCGGGTTTGCGGGTGGCGTGTGGTTGCTGCACGGGAGAGCAACCATGTAACCGGATCGATGCTGGCGGTGCGGCCGATGGGCTCGGGGAAGGGCGTGCCGAACAGCGAGCGGGCGAGATGTGCGGCTCGATTGAGGATCTTGTCCAGGCCGACGTCCTGGGCGCGGCTGGCGAGTCTTTGCGCAAAGTCGGGGGTTCCGTCGGAAAAATGGCGGTAAAGCAGGTCGATGTCGGACAGATCGCGCAGGGCGCGATCAAACTCGCCGTTGAGCAAGAGGTGCGCCGCCGCGTGCAGAAGCATGTCCTCATCGCGCAATCGCCACCAAAAGTTGTCGCCATTGGCTGGAATGGCGTCGGTGATCATGCGCTTTGAGTCGATCGGAAGACGGCAGGTTGGCATGGCGAGCGCGTGATGCAGATCAACGGTCGTTCCGCGCCGGATGTGGGTCATCGGTGGCACTTCATGTGACCATTCCCGGTAATACCGAGAGTCATAGGCTTCCAGCCGACCGGTCGACCAGCCGTGCAGCATCAGGGCAGACTCAGCTGCCGGGATGTTCGCAGCGGGCACGAGTATGTCAATGTCACTGAACTGGCGACCATTCGCGGCAGGCAGATCGAGCAGTGCATACGCGGCACCTTTGAGCAGCAGAATCGGTGACGGTACCTTGCTCAACGCGGCCTGAAGGAAGTCCAGTTCACGCAGGACGTCGTTGCGAAAGGCGCGAGCCTGGACGCTGGCACCCCGTACCTGTGGAAGGAACTCGCTCGGTATCAGCGAAGCGGAGGTGTTTGCCACTTCGCCATGCAAAAGGTGGGCGACGCGACCAAGCATCCCACAGGTGCGCGCCTCTGCCAGCAACAGGCTGAAATCCTGGGGTGACATCGCCGGTGGAAGCCTCCCTGATTTCAGGAAGGCAAGCAGCGGGGATGAGGCTCCGGTAGTGGTGTCACGCGACTTCATCGACCAGCCTTTCCAGCGCCTCGCGTGCGTCGTCGAGCGACGCATAGTCAAGGCTCCAAGCCTCTGCCGTATCGATCAGATGGGTGATACGGTCGAAACCTTCGCGGCCCAGAAGCGAATAGTTGAATGACTGGTCGATCAGGCGCATGGCGGCCGTTCCGGAACCGACTGGTTCGAGCCGGAGAGCGCTATCGGCGGACCAGCGCGGAAATACGATCAGGCGTGGTGTCGCTGTCTCCTGGTTGTCCAGAACCGAGGATTTCGGTGCCGGGAGGTGGGCAATCGTTCCCTTGTGCGTGTCATGAGCAAAAGGACCGAGTTCGACGCCCGGATGTCGCTGGCGAATGACGTCAATCGACTGGTTCTTCAGACTGACGGGGCGGGCGCATGGAACCAGCCGGATGTCGCTGTCGATGAGGGCCAGTTCATCGGAGAGCAGTCGCCAGCCTCGTAGCGCAAGTTCAGCGGCCAA
>QKII01000490.1 GCA_003249625.1 Propionivibrio sp.
CCAATGCTAAATTGGCATCGGTAGCTGACCAAAAACTGCTGTTGTGTTCGCCCCTCCGTCGGGTGGACCTGATGCGGTAGGAAGGCTTCCTCCTCTGGACCCCGGTTCAGGATGCCGGCCTAACGGCACAGGCGGGGACATTATCCGACAGCCCGGAAGGCGCAAGCCTCCCGGGCTGTTTCCTTTGAGATCTCTGGTTTCTTTTTGCCGGGAACTCGTGCGCCGCAGTCGTGCCCAAAAGATCCACATCCTTTGGAAACAGATCGCATGCTGCGCTTCGACAACCGCCTGGTGCGTGAACTGCCCGGCGACACCGACACACGGAATCACCCCCGCCCGGTCCTCGGCGCCGCCTGGTCGCCCGTCACGCCAACACCCGTGGCAGCGCCGCGCCTGCTGGCCTGGTCACGGGAAATGGCGGAGACGCTGGGACTCGATGAACGCGAACTCCACTCGGCCGACTGGCTCGCCGCGCTTTCCGGCAACGGCCTCCTGCCCGGCATGGAGACATACGCCACCTGCTACGGTGGCTACCAGTTCGGTTCGTGGGCTGATCAGCTCGGTGACGGACGCGCCATCTTTCTCGGCGAGACGGTCAACGCCACCGGCCAGCGCTTCGAACTGCAGCTGAAAGGCGCCGGACGGACACCGTACTCACGGCGAGCCGACGGCCGCGCCGTGCTCCGTTCGTCGATCCGGGAATTCATCTGCAGCGAAGCAATGCACCATCTGGGCGTCCCGACGACGCGCGCCCTGTCCCTCGTCACCACCGGCGAGGTGGTGGAACGTGACATGTTCTACGACGGCCACCCGGTCAACGAACAGGGGGCGATCGTCTGCCGCGTGGCGCCATCCTTCACCCGCTTCGGACATTTCGAATTGCCGGCGTCGCGCGGTGACGAGGCTCTGCTCCGACAACTCATCGACTTCACGCTGGCGCGCGACTTCCCTGAGATCGACGGCGATCCGTCGCAACGGATGGCGCGGTGGTTCGAGGAGATTTGCACGCGCACGGCGCGCTTGATGGTGCAGTGGATGCGCGTCGGCTTCGTACATGGGGTGATGAACACCGACAACATGTCGATTCTGGGCCTGACGATTGATTACGGTCCGTACGGCTGGATCGACAACTTCGACCCGGCGTGGACACCGAACACCACCGACGCGCACGGCAGGCGCTACTGTTTCGCCCGCCAGCCGATGATCGCCCGCTGGAACCTGGAACGACTGTCGGAAGCCCTCGCCATTGTCGCCCCTGCCCCCGACGCATTCACTTCGGGACTCGATCGCTTCAATGTCACCTACACGCTGGAATTCCAGCGCACGTTTGCGGCGAAACTGGGTTTCGCCGACTGGCGTGAAGGCGATGCGAGCTTGGTCGAAGACCTGTTCGATCTTCTGCAACGCACTGAAGCCGACATGACCCTGTTTTTCCGCAGATTGGCCGACGTCAGCCCGCGCGCTCCCACGGTAGCACCGCTCGACAACGCGTTCTACGACACCGCGAAGTTGGCCGAGCACGCCGAAGCACTGAGCGCCTGGCTGCTCCGCTGGGCCGAACGCATACGTTCCGACAACGAACCTGACACTGTCCGGCAAACGCGCATGAACGCCGCCAACCCCTGCTATGTCCCGCGCAACTACCTCACCCAGGAAGCCATCGACCGTGCCGAACAAGGAGACACGGAGGGAATCCGCGAACTGCTCGACGTCCTTCGCCATCCATACCACGAGCAGCCGGGCAAGGAGCATTTCGTCGCCAAGCGGCCAGCGTGGGCAAAGCACCGTCCCGGCTGTTCAATGCTTTCGTGCAGTTCATGAAAAACCTCACGTAGAATGAGGCTTTCCGGCTTTTTGCCACGGGGGACGACCATGCCTTTCAGCACCGATCTGGTTCATGAGCTGAACACCTTGATCCGCTTCGATCTGGATACCGGACAACAGGGGATCAAGGTGCACAAGACGGCCGACGAGAATGTCAAAGCCGCTGTGCAGCGACTCCACGCCAAGGGCCTCGTCACGCAGGCGGATGGCGGTTACCTGACCAGCCTCGGGCGCGAGGCCGCCGAACATGCGCAATTGATGCTCGGCATCCTGACAGCCGGCGTGGCCGCCAAGGTCACAACCGAGTCGCCGCCAGCGAACTGAGGAAATCGTCAGCGGCCTGGAAGCCGATGACGCGCACGCCGGAAACTTCGCGCCCCGACGGATCGAAGAAGACGATGCCTGGCGGACCGAAGAGTTTGAAGCGCGCCAGCAACTCCTTGTCCTCCGCTGTATTCTCGGTAACGTCTGCCTGCAGCAGCAGCCAGCCTGATAGCTTGGCGCGGACACGCAGGTCGGTAAAGGTGAAGCGCTCCATCTCCTTGCACGAAACACACCAGTCGGCGTAGAAATCGAGCATGACCGGTCGACCGGCACTGGCGATTCGGGCATCGAGCTCTGCCAGCGAGCGCACCCGCTCGAACGGCAGCGGACGCATCTCGCCGCCATCGGCCACACTAATCGCCGCCAGCGGCCGCAGTGGATCACGCGCCCCCGACAACACCCCGATCAGCATCGCCGCCCCTATCAACAGCATGACCACCCCGATCGCCTTGCCGAAACGCTGCCATCCATGCGCCTGCGGCGGCAACGGGTCGAGTGCGTGCAAATAGACCGCGGGGACGATCAGCAACAACGCCCACGCGAACATCTGTGCGACAACAGGAATCAAGGGGCTGACAATCCATACAGCGCTGGCCAGCAGGATGACGCCAAAGACCTTGTTGATCGCCGCCATCCATGCCCCGGCCTTGGGCAAGAGACTCCCCGCCGACAGTCCGACAACCAGCAATGGCACGCCCATTCCCAGAGCCAGGCAGAATAGCCCCAGGCCGCCGAGTAGCGCATCGCCGGTGCTGCCGATATAAAGCAATGCACCAGCCAACGGTGCTGCCACGCACGGACCAACCACCAGCGACGAAAGCGCCCCCATCAGCGCCACCGCCGGTAAATGGCCACCGCGCAGTTGCGCCGACTCCTCGGAAATCCGGCTCTGCAGGAACGAGGGCATTTGCAGTTCGAACAGGCCGAACATCGACAACGCCAGCACCACGAAGATCAGCGCCATTCCACCCAGTACCCAGGCATTCTGCAGGGCGACGGAAATCAGCGTACCGGTCAGCCCGGCAGCCACGCCGGCGGCAGCGTGCGTGACCGCCATACCGAACACATAGGCCAGCGACAGCGCGAAAGCACGCCCGCGAGAAACCGGCAGGCCACCGCGCCCGGCGCCGACAATGATGCCCGAGAGGATCGGCAACAGCGGGAAAGTGCATGGGGTCAGTGACAGCAACAGCCCGAAGCCGAAAAAGCTTGCCGCCACCCACCAGAACGAGGCGTTCGCGAGCATCGCGGCAATGCGCCCGGATTCGTCGCTGCGTGGTTCTGCTGCCGGCGGTGCAATCGGGGCTGTCGACGGATCAGGCAACTCGACACTGACCGTCTGCTTCGAGGGCGGATAGCAAACGCCGAGATCGGCACATCCCTGAGAGGTAACTTGCAAAACCAGAGGCAAGGGCCCCGAACTGTTGCGTTCGACCGGAAGGCGGAATGCCACCTCCCGGTAATAGACCTCGACCTGACCGAAAGTCTCATCCATCTTTACCTTGCCCGGCGGGAAGGCTGGCTGTCCGAGGCTCACCGTGTCCGGCTGAACGGCGACGCGGAACTTGTCGCGATAGAGGTAATAACCTTCGGCGATATCGAAACGCACTTCCACGGTCTGGCCGTCGAGCGCACTGGCCGACGGCCGGAACGCCTGCTCGGGCGGCAGCAGGTCGGCCGCCCCTGCCACCGCGCAGACCAGCCAGAAAAATACAAAACACAAAATACGCTTCATGTCTGCAACCAGTTGTCCATCTGCGTTTCTGCCGTCAACCAGGCCAGGTAGTCCGGCAGCCCATGCGTGACCGGCAAGGCAATGATCTCCGGCACTTCGTAAGGGTGCCGCGCGCAAATCGCTGCCTCAAGCGCCGCGTAGCGCGCCTCGGTCGTCTTGATCAGCAACGGCACCTCGTCGGTTTCCTCGACTTCCCCTTTCCAGCGGTAGATCGAGCGGCACGAAGACAACACGTTAACACACCCCGCGAGTTGGTCCTCGACGAGGAAGCGAGCCAGATCTTCGGCTGACTGGCGATCGGGCAGATTGGTCAGTACAACGAGAATGCTCACTTCGATTCACTCCGAAAAATCAGTCTGACGACACGCGCCAGAAATCGACTTCGCCGCCACGCTCCACACATTCGACGAGGCGAAGACCGGGGAGTAGCGTGCCACTCGCGTCGAAAAAGCGCGCCGCCGCCGCTCGCAGCATCAGCCCCGCAGGGATCAACAATAAACGCTCACGCCCGCCGTTGGCCGCAACCTCGAACACCGGATGACGTGCAACCCGCCCGGTGGTCTTGTCCCGCACCTCGACGGAACGCGGCAAAGCCCCGCCTGGGAACAGGTCGATTACCGCATGGAGCAACCCATCATCACGCTGCTGAATGCCGGTCACGACAGCCAGCAGGAAATGATCCCGTTGCCGGATCGCCAGCAGGCTACGCAGAGCCAGCCGCGAATCACCGTCCGCCGGCGAGCGCAACAATACCAGTTCATCACGCTCCTTGAACGCGAGACGCCATGATTCGAGGGGCTGTTGTTCCGTCGGCGATTCTTCTCGCACGACATGCCCAAACACTGCCAACTGCTCCTTGAACAACCGATCATCGACGGACACGTTCGGATTCAGCTCGGCGTACAGCCCCTCGCCGCCGATCACGGTATAGATACGGTTCAAACCGGTAGCGACCGCGAGCCGCGGCATGTTGTCGGACACGCCAACGAGACCAAACGGTGGCCGTTGCAAATGCCCGGCAAGATCCTCCAGCAGCATCCGGCAGGTCGCCGCCGGAACACCGCTGCCCAGTTTGAGATTTTCCGGCGACTCGCCGGCATCCAGCGCCGCCATCCGGCTACGCGCCTTGCGCAGGACGCGATCCAGCGACAGCCAGCGAGGCATTCGTGGCGTGTTCAACGCATTACTGACCGGCGCCCCCCCGGCCAGGTCGAGCACGACCATCCCGTCCTTGCCAGCCGGATCCGGCGCACAAAGAACTGTGGCCTGTTCGCGCCAGCGCGCCAGCCAACGCCCCACGGTGGCAAGGTGTGCGCTCGCAAGTGCTTGGGGGCGAGACAAATGCAGCATCACGGCCATGGCGAATTGACCGGTGATCGTCGATTCCCTTGTTTCACCTAGCAGACGGTCTTCGACAGGCTCTGCAGCAACACCGAGGCGCTCGGCGGCAAGAAAAGCGGCGTTCAGACGCTTCCAGAAGTCCGCTCCGGGCTCGACGCCTGCCACATAGCACTGCATCTGTTCCCGGCGGAGGCAGGCGAGTATGCGATGTGCCACTCGCGCAGCACGGCTCGACAACGCAGGATCGCCTTTTACGCAGGCATCAAGACAAATCTGATAAGCCGCCGCGCAAGTCTTCCACAAACTGCATACCGTATCGAGCGCATCCCGTTCGCCAAGTGCCAAGGGAAGCGGCTTGTTCTCGAAACGGCGCTGGCTCGCCCCGGTGGCTGCGAATACGGCCTTGCGCAAAGTTTCCAACGTGCGGAAACGTTCGCGCGGAGTGACGGCGACCTGGCAAAATGCCGCGATCTGCACCTGAAGATTGGCAAGCATGGCCGGCACGTTGGCTTGGGGTTGCGTCGCGAGCCAACGAACTGCACCTGCCGAATCATGAAAAAACGCGGAGCTTTGCGCTGTTTTATCTGCCTGCGAAGAATCTTTCATTCATCCCCCTTGAGACGCCTGGCACAAGCCGGAAAACAGCCTGAACACGGCCTGAAAACAATTCCGGCATCATAAGCGAAAACCGGCCGCTTACGCCGGCCGGTTTTCCTTGATGCCCAGGATTCCTGGGGACGATTTTCCGAGGCTTACTTTGCCGGATCCTCGCACAGCTCCATCAGCACGCCAGCCGTCGACTTCGGATGCAGGAAGGCAATGTTAAGGCCTTCGGCACCCTTGCGCGGCGTCTTGTCAATCAGTTGCACGCCCTTGCCAGCGAGTTCGTCCAGGTTCGCCTGCAAGCCGTCTGCGGCAAACGCCACGTGATGCACGCCTTCGCCCTTCTTTTCGATGAACTTGCCGATCGGGCCTTCCGGATCGGTGGACTCCAGCAGTTCGATCTTCGTCTGGCCAATCTTGAAGAAAGCGGTGCGAACCTTCTGCTCCGGTACTTCTTCGATCGAGTAGCACTTCATGCCGAGTTGTTTTTCCCAGAACGGGATAGCGTCGTCCAAGCTCTTGACTGCGATACCGAGATGCTCAATGTGCGTGAGATTCATTGCGACTTTCCTTTAGAACGATGATGAAACGGACTATTGCCAAAACCAGAAACAGGGCGGAATTATCCTCCAATTTGCGCCGACCGTGACCGGCGCTGCGGAAAACCGCAAAGCCGGCCGCCATCCTCGCGGAATCACGCGCGTCGGCGAAAGGCCCACACGCAAAGTGCGACGCCGGCAAGGATCATCGGCAACGACAACCACTGCCCCATGCTGACAGTCTCCGACAGGCCGAAAATTCCCGCATCCGGCGTCCGGAAATACTCGGCGACAAAACGGAATACCCCGTAGCCGATGAGAAACGCCCCGGACACTGCACCACGCGGCCGCTCCCTGCCGGAAAAGAGCCAGAGAATGAAAAATAGTGCCACCCCCTCCAGCCCGACCTGGTAGAGCTGCGACGGATGCCTTGGCAGATTATCGACGTGCGGGAAGATCATCGCCCACGGCAACGAGGGATCGGCGAGCCGCCCCCACAATTCACCATTGATGAAGTTGCCGATACGGCCGGTCGCCAAACCGAGCGGTACCAGCGGCGCGATGAAGTCGGTCACGTCCAGCCAGTTGCGCCCGGTCTTGCGGACGTACAGCGCCATCGCCACCAATACGCCGAGAAAGCCGCCATGGAACGACATGCCGCCATGCCATAACGCAAGCATCTCCAGGGGATGCTGCAGATAGTAGGCTGGTTCGTAGAACAGGATCTGCCCGAGACGTCCGCCGGCAATCACGCCGATCACGCCATAAAACAACAGGTCGTCAAGCTCGGCGACGCGCCAGCCATCCCTTATCAGCCGTGGATGCGTAAGTATGCGGTGGCGCCCCAGCCACCAGAATTGCAGGAAAGCGAGCAGGTACATCAACCCGTACCAACGCACGGCAAGCGGACCGATTTCAAGGGCAATCGGATCGATCTTCGGATAGATAAGCATGAGCCGGGATATTCGATTCGCCGGGGGCAACCGGCAGGCTTTCGGATAGAATCGCGATTATAGCCCGTCACCCTCGCCCGCCCCTGGCGGCGTTTTTCTTTTGGAGACCTGACATGCCCGCCTACCGTTCCCGCACATCGACCCACGGCCGCAATATGGCCGGCGCCCGCGCTCTGTGGCGTGCCACGGGGATGAAGGACGGCGATTTCAGCAAGCCGATCATTGCCGTGGTCAATTCCTTCACCCAGTTCGTCCCCGGCCACGTACACCTCAAGGATCTCGGCCAGCTGGTCGCCGGCGCCATCGAAGCGGCAGGAGGCGTAGCCAAGGAATTCAACACCATCGCCATCGACGACGGCATCGCCATGGGCCACGACGGGATGCTCTACTCGCTGCCCTCGCGCGACCTGATCGCCGACTCGGTCGAGTACATGGTCAATGCTCACTGCGCCGACGCCATGGTCTGCATCTCCAACTGCGACAAGATCACCCCGGGCATGCTGATGGCCGCGATGCGGGTCAACATCCCGACCATCTTCGTTTCAGGTGGCCCGATGGAAGCCGGCAAGGTGGTGATGAACGGCAAGACCATTCACCTCGATCTCGTCGATGCGATGATCAAGGCCGCAGACTCCACCGTTTCCGACGCCGACGTCGACGCCATCGAGCGTTCCGCCTGCCCGACCTGCGGTTCGTGCTCAGGGATGTTCACCGCCAACTCGATGAACTGCCTGGCCGAAGCGCTGGGCCTCGCGTTGCCGGGCAACGGCACCGTGGTCGCCACGCATGCCGACCGCAAGAACCTGTTCCTCAAGGCTGGCGAGCAGATCGTCGAGCTCTGCCGTCGCTACTACGAACAGGACGATGCCTCCGTTCTCCCGCGCGGCATCGCCACTCTCGCCGCCTTTGAAAACGCCATGTCGCTCGATGTGGCGATGGGCGGTTCGACCAACACCGTCCTGCACCTGCTGGCCGTCGCTCGCGAAGCCGGTGTCGACTTCACCATGGCAGACATCGATCGCCTCTCGCGCAAAGTGCCCTGCCTGTGCAAGGTCGCCCCGGCCACCGAGAAGTTCCACATCGAAGACGTACATCGCGCCGGCGGCATCTTCGGCATCCTCGGCGAACTCGATCGCTGCGGCCTGATCCAGCGCAATACATCGACCGTCCACGCCAAAACGCTCGGCGAGGCTCTGGATGTCTGGGACGTGATGCATCACGCCCACAGCAACGAGGTCTACGACTTCTTCAAGGCCGCGCCCGGCGGCATCCCCTCGCAAACAGCTTTCTCGCAGAATGCACGTTACCCGGAACTGGACCTCGACCGCACGCAGGGCTGCATCCGCGACAAGGCCAACGCCTACTCACAGGACGGCGGACTCGCCGTGCTCTACGGCAACCTCGCGGAGGACGGCTGCATCGTCAAGACAGCCGGCGTCGACGAGAGCATCCTGAAGTTCACCGGCACCGCCCACGTTTTCGAGAGCCAGGACGCGGCCGTGCAAGGCATCCTTGGTGATCAGGTCAAGCCCGGCGAGATCGTGCTGATTCGCTACGAAGGTCCGAAGGGCGGACCGGGCATGCAGGAAATGCTCTATCCGACCTCGTACCTCAAGTCCAAACACCTCGGCAAGGTTTGCGCGCTGGTCACCGACGGGCGTTTCTCGGGCGGTTCATCGGGCCTGTGCATCGGCCACGTTTCCCCGGAAGCGGCCGAAGGCGGCCTGATCGGTCTCGTCGAGCACGGCGACACGATAGAAATCGACATTCCCAACCGGCGCATCCATCTCTCCATCCCTGACGCCGAGTTGCAGAAGCGTCGCGCCGCAATGCAAGCACGGGGCGACAATGCCTGGCAACCAGCCGCACCGCGCCAGCGCATCGTTTCCACCGCGCTGCAGGCCTACGGTCTGATGGCCACCTCGGCCGCAAAGGGTGCCGTGCGCGACCTGAACCAGCTCAAGCGCCGCTAACCCGATGTCGCTGAACACCTGGCTTGCCTTCCTGCTCGCCGCCATCCTGATCGCGGTCTCGCCGGGACCGGGCGCGGCGACGAGCATGAGCGTCGGTCTGCGCCATGGTTACTGGGCCGCCCTGCGTGCCATTGGCGGGCTGCAGACGGCGCTACTGATCCAGCTGGGCATTGTTTTTGCCGGCCTGGGCGCTCTGCTGATGGCATCGACGACTGCATTCGAGATCATGAAATTTGTCGGCGCCGGCTATCTTGTCTGGCTCGGCATCCAGAAGTGGCGCGACGTCCCGCGTGCGCTCGACGAAACTACCGCCGCTGACCGGCCGAACGGACTGTTCGTACAGGGACTGCTGGTCAACCTGACCAATCCCAAGGCGATCGTTTTCATGGCCGCGCTGACGCCGCAATTCATCGACCCGGGGCGTTCGCAATTGCTCCAGTTTCTGATACTGAGCACAACGATGTGCGGCGTCGACACCCTTGTGATGTCCTGCTACGCCCTGCTCGCCACCCGGCTGCGGCGGTGGCTGCGCGATCTGCGTGCGATGAAGCTTCAGAACCGGTTCTTTGGCGGCGTATTCGTTGGCGCAGGATTCCTGCTGGCGACAACGAGCCGGAACTGAAACCCGCTGCACAAGTCCATTTTTCACTTAACGTTCAACAACGATCAGGAGCGCCCGCATGAAACCACGTTCTCTCTGTTTGTTGCTTGCCGCCCTCGGCATTCTGACAACCGGCACCGCTTTCGCGGACGAGGCCCTGGCCAAGGCCAAAGGCTGTCTGGCCTGCCACACGGTCGACAAAAAACTGACCGGGCCGACCTATAAGGACGTCGCTCAGGAATACGCCGGGCAGAAGGACGCGGAGACGCGCCTGGCCAACGCGATCCTCAAGGGCACGCCAACGCCTGCAGGTGTCGGCTGGCAGAAAAAGGGCAAGGCTCTCCTTCCGTTCATGCCACCCAACGCCTCGGTCAAGCCTGACGAGGCTGTAAAGCTGGCGAAGTGGATCCTCAGCCTGAAATAGTTCCACCGCCTGTTTGTCCAATCAAGCCTCCTCAGCGGAGGCTTTTTTCAGCGAAACGATTCCGTATCGATCTGGTGGCGCGCCAGCTTGTCATACAACGTTTTCCGCGGCAGGTGCAGGCTTTCCGCTGCGGCGGCCACGTTGCCACGCGTACCGCGCAACGCTTCGCGGATCAGACTGCGCTCGTAGTTGTCGAGGCGAGCGGCCAGCGAAACGGCCGCCGTCTCGGTGCTTTCCAGACCGTCGCCAACTCCGAGGCAAAGCCGTTCGGCGACAGCCTTCAGCTCGCGCACGTTGCCCGGCCAGTCATGCTGCTGCCAGCGGAAAAGATCCTGTTCGTCCCATGCCGGCGCCTCGCGGTTGAAGCGCTGACTGGCCTGCGAAAGAAAGTAGGTCATCAACGGCGCGATGTCGTTGAGGCGCTGCCGCAGCGGAGGCAGTTCGATGGTCACCACGTTCAGCCGGTAGTAAAGGTCGGCACGAAAACCGCCCTGCTCCGACAAGCGCTTTAGGTCAGTCTTGGTCGCGGCGACAATGCGACAGTTCACCGGAATGCTGATGTTGCTGCCAAGGCGTTCGACGCAGCGTTCCTGCAACACGCGCAGCAGCTTCACCTGCAGCGCCAATGGCATCGATTCGATTTCGTCGAGGAACAGCGTGCCGTTGCTGGCGTACTCGATCTTGCCGATGCGGCGCTTGTCGGCACCGGTAAACGCTCCGGTTTCGTGGCCGAAAATCTCGCTTTCGAAAACCGATTCCGGCAATGCACCGCAGTTGAGGGCAACGAACGGCCCGGTGCGACCGCTACGCGCGTGCAGTGCCCGTGCCACGACTTCCTTGCCTGTACCGGTTTCACCGTGAATCAGCACGTCCACGTCGGTGGGCGCCAGCGAATCGATCGTCCGCGCCACACGCTGGATACTCTCCGACGAGCCAATCAGCGGCATCTCGAGCATGGTACCGAGTTGCTCACGCAGGACGCGGTTTTCCGTTAGCAGGGCACGCCGTTCCAACGCACGGCGAACGACATCGACGAGCCGCGGCGAACTGAACGGTTTTTCGATGAAGTCGTAGGCATGCGCACGCATCGCCTGAACGGCCATCGAGACATCGCCGTGGCCGGTAATCAGGATGACCGGCACGTCGCGATCACGCTGCCACATGACATCGAGCAGTTCCAGCCCGCTCATGCCGGCCATGCGCACGTCGCTGACGACAACCGCCGGCGGGTCTTCTTCGCAAGCTACCAGCGCCTTCTCCGCGCAGGCAAACGTTCGCACGTCCAGTTCGGCCAGTTTCAGAGCCTGCGCGCAAGCACGCAGCACCGACTCGTCGTCTTCAATCAGGTAAACCGGCCGCGCCGTCTGGGCGCCGGTATCGTCCACACTCATGCCTCCTCTGCCTCCTCCAACTCCACGGTAAATTCCGCGCCGCGACCGTCACTATTACGGGCGTCGAGAGAACCGCCCAGTTCGCTGGCAATCATCCGCGAGATGGCCAGACCCAACCCGAGACCCTGGCCGGCCGACTTGGTAGTGAAAAATGGCTCGAAGAGATGCGGCAGCGTCCCCACGGCGATCCCGCTTCCGCTGTCCCGCACCACGATACGCACCCGCCCATCCATCCGGCAGGCAGAGACCTGGACGAGTCTTTCCTCCGATTCCGCCACGGCGTCCAATGCGTTGAGCAGAAGGTTGACCAGTACCTGCTCGAGCCGCTGCGGATCGCCCTGTACCCGCAGATCGTCCGGCACACCCTGGACATCGATCTGCGCCTCGACCTGTCGCCGCCGTGCTTCGACCAGCATCAATGCCTGAACCACAGTCCCAGCCACCCCCACCGGGCGGCGCTCCAGAGCCGGTTTGTGCGTGAAACTCTTGATCTCGCCTACGATACGCCCCATGCGCGCCGCCATCTGGCGGATCAGCCCGAGATTTTCGCGGACCTCGACAACGTCACCGCGTTCGAGCAAACCGACCGCATTGTCGGCAAAGGTATGCAAGGCCGTCAGCGGCTGGTTCAGTTCGTGACTAACCCCCGCCGCCATTTGCCCGAGCACCGCGAGTTTCCCAGCCTGAACGGCGCTGTCCCGTGTTTCGCGCAGGATGGTTTCCGTTGTTTTCAAGGCACCGATCTTTTCTTCCAGCGATGTGTTGGTCGCCGTCAGATCGGCTGTCCGCTCGGCGATGCGTTTTTCCAGGTCGGCGTATACCTGGCGCAAGGTCGCCTGTGCCTGCCGGCGCTCATGGTAGCGCTTGATGTTAAGGCGGTAGAAGAAGAGCAGCGACATCGCGAACGCCACCGCCAGCCCGGTCGCCATCCCGGCCAGCAGCGCATTCTGCCGATCCTGCCGCGTAGAGGACAGCAACACGATCGACCACGCTTCGGGCGCCGTCAGCACCGATTGCGCGAGGTAGACGTCTTCCACCCGGCCCTGCAGGCTGGCACGAAGCTGCTGGGGCTCGTCCTGGAGCTGCAACTTGATGCCCAAGGGACGCAGATCCTGCCGCCCGTACTGGCGGGACAGTCCGATCTGCTGCACGACACCGGACTCCAGCGGCATCAGTGTGCGGTATTTGAATTCCGGAACGGATGAAAGGAAAACGACCCCGTTGGCGTCGACCAGCAGGACGGGATCGCCGTTACGCACGAGCGCTGACTCGAAGTCCCCGAGGCTGATCTTGACCACGACCACACCGATCGGGCCATCGGGCCCGGCGATTGGCGAGGCCAGAAAATAGCCGGGTTCCCCTGTGGTCGCCCCAAGGCCGTAAAAACGGCCCAGACCACCGTGCAACGCCAACTGGAAATAGGGTCGAAAACCGTAGTTGTGTCCGATGTACGAACTCGCCGACTGGAAATTGCTCGCGGCGAGCGTCAATCCGTTGCGGTCCATCAGAAACACCGAATTGATCCCCGCACCATGTTGCACATCCAGGAGATAGTTGTTGGCGGCATCCAGCGCCTTCGGGTCGCCGGGATTGGCCAACAGGGCCAGCAACCGTTCCTCCATCGCAATGACACGGGGCAGCGACTCATTGCGCGAAAGCAGCGACTGCAGGCTCATGCGGAAGAACTCGACATGATGCCGGGACTGCAGCGCCAGCAAGTCGAGCTGACGAGCCAGCACCGCCTCGCGCACACCCCACCCCGCCAGCACACAGACAATCAGGGCGACGGTGATCCGTAGCACCGATCGCCCCCAGGCACGACCACTCCGGGCCGCGAGACTGGCTGCTATTCGCATGCGTTCCCTTTACTGTTGAAAGTTGAAGCCACTCGCCTCTCGGATGAGTATTTTTTTAAATTTTTCGGTGATTATGCGGCACAAGGCGGAAGCCCGACCAGATAAAAGCGCAGCGCTCGCAGCGTCAGAACACCGCGCTGACACGCTCGATGTGCGGAAATCCGCACACCCGCACCAATCGATTCCGAAAAAGCCGACATCACACCGTTACGACAACCATCGTCACTAAACGAAAACCCACTGCTTGCAACAGCTTGAGCGAAAAAGACGGAATCATCTTTATTGGCACAGGACTTGCTCAACGCTGATAGACCGTCACGCCTGTCGGCGCGCTTTATCCAACGTGATGTTTCGTGCTGTTTCCGCATCCGTTTCTTGCAGGCGAATGGTAGAACTCAATACTCAACAAGGAGGGTTTCACAATGAAAAGCACTCGACGTCTTCTCTGTGCCATTACCGTACCGCTTGCCATGGCGCTGTCCACCCTGCCCTCGGTCTCTTCCGCGCAGGACATCAAGCGCGGCGACCATTACATCACCGTGCTGACCGGCCCCTCCAGCGGCATCTACTTCCCGATCGGCGGCGCCTTCTCCACCCTGATCGGCAAGCTGGGCTACAAGGCATCCGCAACTGCGACCGGCGCCACCGCCGAGAACATCAACGCCCTGCGAACGAGCCAGGGTGAAATCGCGATCGCGATGTCCGACGCGGTAATCCAGGCGGTCGAGGCCTTCGGCGCCTACGAAGGGAAGAAGCCGGCCACCAACCTGCGCGCCTTGATGGGACTCTGGCCGAACGTCTGCCAGATCGTCACCACGGCGGACTCGGGCATCAAGACCTTCGCCGACCTCAAGGGCAAGCGGATCGGCGTGGGCGCGCCGAACTCCGGCGTGGAAATCAATGCCCGGATGATCTTCGAGGCGCACGGCATGACCTACAAGGACGTCAAGGTTGATTACCTCAACTACGGCGAGGCCATCGACCAGATGAAGAACGGCCTGATCGACGCTGCATTCGTCACCTCCGGCCTGGGCAACGCAACGATCCGCGAACTGGGCGTAACCAAGAAGATCGCTTTCGTTCCTGTTGACGGCGAAGCCCGGCAGCGACTGATCAAGAAGTATCCCTTCTACATCGAGTCGACCATTCCGGCGGCTACCTACGGCACGCCGGCCGACACGCCGACCACCGCGGTCATGAACATCCTGATTGCAGACAAGAAGCTTCCGGCCGACGTCGTTTATGACATCCTGAAGAACATCTTCTCGCAGTCCGGGCTCGAAACAATCCAGGCGGCCCACGCCACTGCCAAGGCCAACATCAAGCCAGAAACCGCCTTGCGCGGCGTCACCGGCACGGCGGTTCCGCTCCACGAAGGTGCGATCCGCTACTACAAGGAAGCCGGGCTGATGAAGTAGCCTGGTCATGCGGGGATCACTCGCCTGCATGATGCGTCATGGCGTCTGGCGCGCGCTTAAGTATTCGAGCGCCAGACGCGCTGCTTCGGCCCTTGCCATCCTTCTGCTCTGGGGTTGTGCGTCACACCCGACGCACGAGGCGGTGCTGCGCATCCATGACTGGAAAACAGGCCGTGTGTATGTGGAGGTGCCCGCGCGGGTCAATAGCCAGCTGTTGTTCGCCTGGGTCCACTCCCTCGAGAAAATCCCCTGGAACGAGTACTACCACGTCGACGAGCATTTCAATCTGATCCTCGACGAAATCACATTCCCGGCATTCGGCGCGGGAATCCCCGAGAACAAGGGGCGAGTCACCTTCATAAAGGATGGGCTGATCCACATGAAGGAGATCGACCAGTCGTTTGCGGAACTTGTATGGCTCAACTCTCATTTTTCAACACGTGAACTGGTGCTCGACGGCATTCAGATCACGCGTGGCAGCGAACTCCCCGAGCACACCCGACTGCGGCTCGTTATCGAAAGAACGAACAAAGGTGAATCCAATGGCGGAAATGAAGCAAGACGATAAAAACACCGATACCGGCCAGGACGGCGCGGACGAGGCCATCGCCAAGGCCATGGCCGGCGAACTGACCGAAGAACAATTGAATCTGATCAAGGATCTGGACAAGGAGTCCAGCGTACGCAAGCTCGCAACGCCATGGATCGCCAAGCTGTTTTATCTGGCCTGCATCGGCGTGACGCTCTACCACTTCATCACCTCGCTGGTCGGAACGCCGGTCGTTCTCGAGCACCGCTCGCTGCACGTTTCGATGATGCTCGGCCTCTGCTTCGTCATGTACCCGTTCAGCAAGCGCTGCAACTTCAAGCATGTTTCCTGGTGGGACTGGCTGCTCGTCGTTTTATCCATTTCGGTGGCCGTGTATGTCTGGGCTGACTATCTCGGTGTGGTCGAACGGGCTGGAATGCCCAATACGCCCGACCTCGTCGTGGCGACCCTGCTGACCGTGCTCGTTCTGGAAGCCGCGAGGCGCTCCGCAGGCTGGGCACTCCCGGTTCTGAGCTTGCTGTTCATCGCCTACGGCCTGTTCGGTCGGAGCGTTCCCGGCGTCTTCGGGCACCGCGGCTACACCTGGATGCAGCTTTCCAATCACTTCTTCGCCAATACCGAAGGCATCTTCGGCACCTCGGTCAGCGTGGCGGCAAGCTACATCTTTCTGTTCATCCTGTTCGGCGCCGTGATGGGCAAGTCCGGAATGGGAGCTTTCTTCAATGACCTGGCGATGGCACTGGCCGGGCACACCAAGGGCGGGCCGGCGAAAGTCGCGGTCATGTCTTCCGGCCTGCTCGGTTCGATCAACGGCTCCGCGGTAGCCAACGTGGTAACCACCGGCGCCTTCACCATTCCGCTGATGAAGAAAACCGGCTACGCGAAGGATTTCGCCGGCGCTGTGGAAGCCTCCTCGTCCGTCGGCGGGCAACTGCTCCCGCCGGTCATGGGCGCCGCTGCCTTCATCATGGCCGAGATACTGAGCGTGCCCTATTCGACCATCATCATCCACGCGGCCATTCCCGCCTTGCTGTATTACCTCGGAATCATCATCCAGGTTCAGCTGCGCGCCGGAAAGACCAACCTGGTCGGCCTGCCGAAGGACCGCTTGCCGCTCGTCAAGGATGTCATGAAGGACAAGGGGCACCTGCTGATCCCGATCTTCCTCCTGCTCTACCTGCTGCTTTTCTCGGGCACCACCGTCGTCTTCTCCGCGGTCATCACTATCGTCGCCACCATCGTCGTGGCGGCCTTGAAGAAGAGTACCCGGATGAGCTTCAAGGACATCTGCGACGCGTTCGCCGACGGCGCCACGCAAACCGTGGCGGTGGCCATCGCTTGCGCCTGCGTGGGCATCATCATCGGCGTCACGTCAAAGACCGGCTTCGGGCTGACCATGGCGAACACCATCATCACCCTCGGCGGCAAGAGCCTGGTCATCACGCTCATCTTCACCATGATCACCTGCATGATCCTGGGCATGGGCGTACCGTCGATTCCGGCCTACATCATCACCGCCACCGTCGCCGCGCCGGCCCTGGCAAAACTGGGCATCCCGGTGATCGCCGCGCACATGTTCTCCTTCTACTACGCCATGTTCGCCAACCTCACCCCGCCTGTCGCACTGGCGGCCTTTGCGGCGGCAGGCGTGTCGGGCGGCGATCCGATGAAGACCGGCTTCGCGGCGGTCAAGCTGGCCATCGCCGGGTTCATCGTGCCGTTCATGTTCGTATACTCGCCGCAACTGCTCCTCATCAACACAACGTTCCTCGAAGGGTTACGGGTTGCTGTTGGCGCCTGCATCGGCGTCTTCATGATCAGTGTCGCGGTGGAAGGCTATCTCTTCACCAGAACAAACATGCTCGTACGCCTCGTCGCCGCGATCGGCGCCCTGGCGCTGATCGACAGCGGTGTTTACTCCGACATGATCGGTCTGGCCGCCCTGGCGCTGCTGCTGGCAATTCAGTACCTGGCTGCCAAGAGGAGCGGAAACGCCCTGCCAGCCTGACCTTCCCGCCGGCTGAAAGTGGTGCTGCCCGAATCCTTCGGGCAGCACCACTTTCAGCGGCATTCAAACACGCTGCGCAACCCGGACTCGGTATACTGTGCGCCTCTATCGCCAGCCCGCCGTCTCCACGAGCCTCCGACGTTGCCCTCGACGACACACTCTTCCATCCGCATTCTCGGCATCGATCCGGGCCTGCGCGTCACCGGCTTCGGCGTCATCGAAAAGACGGGAACCCGGCTCGCGTACATTGCAAGCGGCTGCATCCGCACCGACGCGACGACCTCGCTGCCGACACGCCTGGGCACGATCAATACAGGTATCAACGAACTGCTGCAAAAATACGAACCCGATCAGGCTGTCATCGAAATCGTCTTCGTGAACGTTAACCCTCAATCGACGTTGCTGCTCGGTCAGGCACGTGGGGCGGCAATTACCACGCTGGTCGCCGGCGGCGTCGAGGTCGCCGAGTACACTGCGCTGCAGGTCAAGCAGGCGGTCGTTGGCAACGGGCATGCGGACAAAGCACAGGTGCAGCACATGGTTCGACGGCTGTTGTCGCTACCTGGCGAACCGAGCCCCGACGCGGCGGACGCGCTGGCCTGTGCCATCGCACACGCGCATGGCGGGCAGGGGCTGGGGAAGATGTCAACGAAAGGATTCCGGATTCGCAACGGCCGGATGATCCTGGGAAAACTGAGTGAGGCCAAAAACGGATGATCGGTCGTCTGACGGGAATACTGCTGGAAAAAACACCGCCGCAAGTGGTGATCGATGTTCATGGCGTCGGCTACGAGGTCGATGTCCCGATGAGCACATTCTTCAACCTGCCGGGCATCGGTGAGAAAACCACCCTGTTCACCCACTTCGTGGTCCGCGAGGACGGTCAGTTTCTCTACGGTTTCGGCAGCGACGCTGAGCGTTTCGCCTTCCGCCAGTTGCTCAAGATCTCCGGCATCGGTGCACGCACGGCTCTCGCGGTGTTGTCCGGGCTGTCGGTTGGCGAATTGGCGGAAGCCATCGCCCGTCAGGAAGTCGGCCGCCTCACCAAGGTGCCGGGCATCGGCAAGAAGACCGCCGAACGCTTGCTGCTGGAACTCAAGGGCAAGCTCGCCGACGCACTGCCTACCGCTCATCGCGCCGCCGACGACAGCCAGCACGACATCATCAATGCGCTGCTGGCGCTGGGATACAATGACCGCGAAGCTTCGGCCGTCATGAAACAGTTGCCTCCGGATCTGTCGACCTCGGACGGCATTCGCCAGGCCCTCAAACTCTTGTCCAAAGCGTAAATGCACCAGATCACCTCCGCCCAGAAACAGATCATCCAGATCGCCATCGTCTCGCTGCTGCTGATCGGCTGCATCGCGGTGCTGTTGCCGTTCACCGGGACGCTTCTTTTTGCCGTCGTCATTTGCGTCACGACAGCCCCGCTGCGCGATCGCATGGTGACGCTTTGCCGCGGGCGCAGCCACCTGGCCGCATTGCTGATGTCGATCCTGCTCGTGATCCTGCTGCTGGCGCCACTGGCCCTGCTCTCCGGCACCCTGGCCCAGGGCATCGAAACAGCACTGCGCTATTTCCGGCCGATGCTTGAGACGGGTCTGCCTGCGGATCCGCCAAACTGGATGAGTAACTGGCCGGTCGTCGGTAACGTCATCGATACCTACTGGCACGAACTCGCCGCCAGCCGCGAAGAAATGAACAATCTCCTGCGCCAACTGATCGACCCGACCCGCAAGATGGCCGTCGCCACGGTCTCGCTGCTCGGACAGGGGTTGATCCAGCTGATGCTGGTCATCTTCTTCGTCTTCTTCATTTTCCGCGACACCGAAAAATATGCCGCTGCAATGCGCAACGGCGCACGCAAGATCGCCGGCGACCTCGGCCAGCGGATGCTCAAGCTGGCTGAAGGCACCGTTACCGGCGTGATGGTCGGCATCGTCGGCACCGCGGCCGCGCAAGCCCTCGTCGCCATGATCGGCTACGCCATCGCCGGCGTTCCCGGCATCGCCATGCTGACCTTCACCACCTTCATCTTCTCGATGGTACCCGTCATCGGCGCCACCCTGATCTGGCTCGGCGCTGCCGTGTGGCTGTACGACAGCGGCCAGACCGGCTGGGCGATCTTCATGGTTCTGTGGGGCATGTTCGGCATCAGCAGCGTCGACAACTTCGTCAAGCCGATCCTCATCTCCCGTACCTCCAGCCTGCCGTTGCTGCTGATCGTCGTCGGCATCTTCGGCGGCGTGCTCGTCTTCGGCTTCATCGGCCTGTTCCTCGGCCCGATGCTCCTCGCTCTCGGCCAGGTACTGATCCGCGAGTGGCTGGCGCTGACCGAATACGAAGAACAACCGTCCATCTGACCATGATCGAGACCGATTCCTTCGAAACCTTCGATGACGCCCCACTCGACCGGTTGATCTCGCCCGAATCAAAATCGAGCCAGGAAGACGCGATCGAGCGCGCCCTACGCCCGAAGCGGCTCGCCGATTACGTCGGCCAGGCGAAGATCCGCGAGCAACTGGGCATCTTCATCGAAGCCGCCAAGCGTCGTAAGGACACCCTCGACCACGTCCTGCTGTTCGGCCCGCCCGGCCTGGGTGGGCGTCAATCTGCGTCAGACTTCCGGCCCCGTGCTGGAACGCGCCGGTGACCTCGCGGCGATGCTGACCAACCTCGAACCGCATGACGTGCTGTTCATCGACGAAATCCACCGTCTCTCGCCGGTCGTGGAGGAGATCCTTTATCCCGCGATGGAGGATTTCCAGATCGACATCATGATCGGCGAAGGTCCCGCCGCGCGTTCGGTCAAGCTCGATCTGCCACCGTTCACGCTGGTCGGCGCTACCACCCGCGCGGGCATGCTGACCAACCCGCTGCGTGACCGATTCGGCATCGTCGCCCGGCTGGAGTTCTACACGCCGGAAGAGCTCATGCACATCGTCACGCGCTCCTCGCAACTGCTCAAGGTGCCGGCCGATCCGGCCGGCGCCCTGGAGATCGCCCGTCGCTCGCGCGGCACGCCGCGCATCGCCAACCGGCTGCTGCGCCGCGTGCGCGACTTCGCCGAGGTCAAGGCGTCCGGCCACATCACCCGCCCGGTCGCCGACGAAGCCCTGTCGATGCTCGACGTCGATCATGGCGGTCTGGACCTGATGGACCGCAAGCTACTCTCGGCGGTGATCGACAAATTCGGCGGCGGTCCAGTCGGCGTAGACAATCTCGCCGCAGCGATCGGCGAGGCGCGCGACACGATTGAGGACGTCCTCGAACCGTTTTTGATCCAGCAGGGGTTTCTCCAGCGTACGCCGCGCGGCCGCATTGCCACCGCCGCGATCTACCGCCACCTTGGTCTTGATTCGCCTGCATCCGGCGCCCAGAGCGACCTCTGGCGAGGCCAATGAAAACACCGTAAAACAAGAGCTTGTCACAATTTCTTACATCAAAGCCTTCACAGCAGAACTAGAATCCCGCCATGAAACACGAGCAGAAGCCAAACGCCTTCACGATTCCTGTTCGCATCTATTACGAAGACACCGATGCCGGTGGAGTGGTGTATTACGCCAACTACCTGAAGTATCTGGAACGCTGCCGCACCGAATGGCTGCGCTCGATAGGCCATGAGCAGGGCAACCTGCTGCGTGATGCCGGCATCGCTTTCGTCGTGCGCAGCGTCAATCTTGAATATCTGAAGCCGGCACGACTTGACGACCTGCTCACCGTCAGCCTCGAGGTCGAAAAGATTTCGCGCTCCCAAATTTTCTTCCGCCAGCACATCCGCCGCGGCAATCCACTTGCCGATGATGGCTGGGAGGAACTGATCAGCGGCAAAATTCAGATCGTCTGCGTCAGCGTGGATACCGGCGCGGGCCAGATGAAAGTCACCTCCATTCCTGCCCCGATGCGGGCTCAACTGGAATCCATCCAATGAACGTCTCGCAAGACCTTTCCATCCTGCACCTGATCCTCAACGCCAGCGCCGTCGTCCAGTTCGTCATGGCCGTTCTGGGCAGCGTCTCCTTCATGTCCTGGTACTACATTTTCCGCAAATGGTTTACCGTCAAGGAAGCCAAGTCGCAGACCGAGCAGTTCGAACGCGACTTCTGGAGCGGCGGGGATCTCAACAGCCTGTACCAGAGCGCGGTCAACGACCGCCACGGTGCCGGCAGCATGGAACGCATCTTCGAAGCAGGTTTCCGCGAATTCGCCAAGCTGCGCAGCCAGAAGAACCTCGACCCCAAGGACATCATCGATGGCTCCCGCCGCGCAATGCGCGCCACCTACCAGCGCGAAGTCGACAATATCGATGCCCACCTCGCCTTTCTCGCCTCGGTCGGCTCGGTCAGCCCCTACGTCGGTCTGTTCGGCACCGTCTGGGGCATCATGCACTCTTTCCGCGGCCTGTCCAACGTCGGCCAGGCCACGCTCTCGGCTGTCGCACCGGGGATCGCAGAAGCGCTGGTCGCCACCGCCATCGGCCTCTTCGCAGCAATTCCGGCGGTGGTTGCCTACAACCGCTTCTCCCATGAGATCGACCGACTGTCGACCCGTTTCGAGTCGTTCATGGAAGAGTTCTCGAACATCCTCCAGCGCCAGATGCGCTAAACGGGAGGCACCATGCGCGAACGTCGCCTGAAAAACGAAATCAACGTCGTCCCCTACATCGACGTGATGCTGGTGTTGCTGGTGATCTTCATGGTCACCGCACCGATGATGACTACCGCCAGTATCGACGTTCCTTCGGTTGGCAAGGCCTCCGAGGCGCCGGCCGAAGCGCTGCAAGTGAATATCGACGCGAACGAGAAGTTGTCGCTCATGGACAAGGGACAGCAAACCCCGCTCGGCAAAGACGAGTTGACGCAGGCAATTATCGATGCCCAGATCAAGAACCCCGACCGACCGGTGTTGATCGTCGGCGACAAGAACGTCAAGTACGAGGCTGTGCTGAAGGTCATGGATGAACTGCAACGACGCCAGGTCAAACGTATCGGCCTGCTCGTCCAGACTACCGGCAAATAATTGTTGTGACCGCCGACAACTTCTCTCCCCTGCCTCCGGAAGAAAAGCCCAACGCCGTGGCGTTGGTGCTATCGGCTACCGTGCACCTGCTGCTCATTGGTGCCCTGTTCTTCGGGGTGCAGTGGAAAAGCCAGGCACCGTCAGGCGTCGCCATCGAGGTCTGGCGCTCCACGTCTGGCCCGGTCGCCGTTGCAAAGCGCGAGCCGGCCCCCGTTCCGCCCCCTCCACAACCCGAGCCCAAGCCGGAGCCGAAAATCGAGCCCAAGCCGGAACCGAAAGTCGAGCCGGCACCACCTGTGAAGCCCGACATCGCGGTCAAGGAAGAAAAGAAGAAGGAAGAACCGAAAAAAGCCGAGCCCAAGCCGGAACCGAAACCGGAGCCGAAAAAGGAAGAACCCAAGAAGCCTGAACCGAAAAAGGAAGAACCCAAGAAGCCTGAGCCGAAGAAGGAAGAGCCAAAGAAGCCCGAGCCCAAGAAAGAGGAGCCGAAAAAGCCGGAACCCAAGCCAGAAGAACCGGCCTGGAAAAAAGCAATGGAGCGCGAAGAGCGGCAACTCGACCGGCACAAGGCCGCAACTCAGGCCGCGCAAAGCCGCAACGCCGCGCTTGACGCCGAATTCAGCCAACTCGGTCAGATGAAGGGCGCACAAGCCGCTGCGGCCAGAAAGGCCGGCGAGGGAAAATACATCGCCGCCTTGAGAGGGAAAATCAGAGGCAACATCGTCCTTCCACCGGGCATCAAGGGCAATCCGGAAGCGGAGTTCAAGATCACGCAACTGCCTACCGGGGAAGTCATTGGCGTCAAAATCAGTAAATCAAGTGGCAATCGAGCGTTGGATGAAGCCATCGAACGCGCGATAAAAAAATCCGACCCGCTACCTTTGCCGGACGACCCAAGCCTGTTCCAGCGGGAACTTACCCTGAAGTACTGGCCATTCGACGGTTAAGCTTTACCCCCAGCCAAAGATTACTTTTCGTTACAAGTCCATTTTTAACCAAGGCGATATAATCGCCCATTCTTTCGAGGAAGCCTGCGTCCCATGTTTCGAACCCCGCTCTCTTTGCGTGGCCTGAGCCTGATCGCATGCAGCGTTCTGGCCGGTCTGGCCCTGTCGTCGGCACACGCCGAACTGACCATCGAAATCACCGGCGCGGGAGCCAACCGCATTCCGGTCGCCATTGCCGACTTCGGCGGCGACCTCGGTTCGGCCCGCGCCATCACGACAGTCGTCCGCAGCGATCTCGAACGCAGCGGACTGTTCCAGTTGATCGATCCGGCCGGCGCGTCCATGACGGAAAACACCGCCCCGGCCTTCGCCGACTGGAAGAACCGCGGCGCCGATGCCTTGGCTGCCGGCAGCGTCAGCCCGAGCAATGGCCGTCAGGAAGCACGCATCCGCCTTTACGATACAAACAGGCAGACATCGCTCGGCGGCGCCGCGTTCACCACCTCGACAGCGATGTTGCGCGCCGCCGGCCACCGCATTGCCGATTTCATTTACGAGAAGCTAACCGGCGAATCCGGCGTATTTGCCACACGCATCGCCTACGTGGTCAAGAACGGCCCAGCACGCTATGAACTGCATATTGCCGACGCGGACGGTCAGAATGCCCAGGCGGCGCTGATCTCGCGCGAGCCGATCATTTCTGCGTCCTGGTCGCCCGATGGCTCGCGCCTCGCCTACGTCTCGTTCGAGAACAAGAAGCCGGTCATCTACGTGCACTCCCTGGCCAGCGGAAAGCGGACAGTCATCGCCAACTTCAAGGGTTCCAACTCGGCACCGGCGTGGTCACCGGATGGACACAAGCTGGCGGTGACCCTGTCGAAAGACGGCGGTTCGCAGATCTTCACGATCAACGCCGACGGTTCGGGTGTGCAGCGCCTGAGCTCGAACTCGGGAATCAACACCGAGCCGTTCTTCGCGCCCGACGGACAAACACTGTATTTCACCTCCGACCGCGGCGGCAGCCCACAAATTTATCGCACCAGTGTCAACGGAGGTGACGTCCAGCGCGTTACCTTCGAAGGCAGCTACAACGTGTCCCCGCGCATCTCGCCGGACGGCAAGACGATGGCCTTCATCAGCCGCCGCGAGGGCGGTTTCCGCTTGGCGGTGATGGACCTCGCCAGCCGCCAGGTGCAGGTGCTGACCGATTCCCACAAGGACGAATCACCGTCCTTCGCGCCCAACGGCCGCATGATCCTGATCGCCACTGAACTCGGTGGTCGTGGCGTCCTGTCGGCGGTTTCGGTCGACGGGCGCATCAAGCAGCGCCTTTCAATCCCGGCTGGCGACGTCCGTGAGCCAGCCTGGGGCCCCTACCTTCGGTAACGGACCGCTCAACAACCGGACACCTTTTATATTTGACGCTGGAGATTCTCCAAAATGAAACGCCTTGCAATTCCCGCTCTGCTCGCTCTTTTGATCGTCGGCTGCAGCTCCACTCCCGACGCCGATCAGACCGCCGCTCCTGTCGACTCCCGCAGTAACGACGGCAAGGTTGCCACCGTGACCGCCGGCAACATGGACAGCCGCAAGCTGCCACCCGAACTGACCGACCCGAAGAGCATCCTGTCGAAGCGCAGTGTTTATTTCGACTATGACAAGTTCGACATCAAGCCCGAGTACCGTGATCTGGTCGCTGCCCACGCCAAGTTCCTGACCGGCCATCGCCAGTTCAAGATGCTGATCCAGGGCAACACCGACGAACGCGGCAGCCGTGAATACAACCTCGCGCTCGGCCAGAAGCGTGCCGATGCGGTCAAGAAGCAACTGGTTCTGCTCGGCGCCCGCGAAGATCAGGTCGAATCGGTCAGCCTCGGTGAAGAGAAGCCGAAGAATCCGGGTCAGAACGATGCCGCCTGGGCGGAAAACCGCCGCGGTGACATGCTCTACAGCGGCGAGTTCTAAAATGCCTGCCCACCTCCCGCGCTTTCGCCCGGCGATCTCCGTTGCCGCCCTCCTGGTTGCTCTGTTCGGGGCCCAGCAGGCGCACGCAGCGCTGTTCGACGACGACGAGGCTCGTCAGCGAATCAACGATCTGTCGATCAAGACGAATGAACGTGTCGACACGCTTTCCCGCGCGCAAATCGAACTGGTCAACCAGATCCAGTCCTTGCGCGAAGAGAACGCCAAGCTGCGCGGGCAGGTGGAAACCCTTCAGTACGAACTTGAATCGTCCAAGAAGCGGCAACAGGACTTCTACGTCGATCTGGACGGACGCTTGCGCAAGCTCGAAACAGCTGCGGCGCAACCGGCCGAGCCTGCCGCGTCCTCAGATGCGACCTCTGATGGCGCCAACAAGCCGCCTGCCGCGGACCCCGTAGCCGAAACCCGGGACTACGAAGCGGCGCTCAATCTGTTCAAGGCGAACAAGCTCAAGGAAGCAGGCAACGCCTTCGAAGCCTTCGCCAAAGCGCATCCCGAGAGCACCTTGACCCCGAATGCCTACTACTGGCAGGCCAATGCACTGTCCGCTCAACGCGACTGCAAGCGTGCCATCGACGTCTACCGCATCGTCACCACCAAGTGGCCGCAGAATCCGAAGGCACCCGATGCGCTGGTGGGTGTCGCCTCGTGCCAGCAGGAACTGGGCGATGCGAAGAGCGCCCGCACGACATTGGAAGCGGTCGTCATCAAGTACCCCGACAGTCCGGCAGCCGCCACGGCCAAGCAGCGCCTGAAAAAGTAGGCCAATGTCCAAGCGAGACAGCGCCCCGTCGCTGATCGTCAACGAGATATTTCATTCGTTGCAGGGAGAAAGTACCCGCGTCGGCCTGCCGACCGTGTTCATTCGCCTGACCGGCTGCCCGTTGCGTTGCACCTGGTGCGACACCGAACATGCCTTCTCCGGCGGAGATCGTCGGAGCATTCCAGAGGTTCTGGCGCAGGTAGCAACCTACGGCACCCGTTTCGTTTGCGTTACTGGCGGCGAGCCGCTGGCGCAGAAAAGCTGCCTGCCGCTGCTCACTGCGCTTTGCGACGCCGGTTACGACGTTTCACTGGAGACATCGGGCGCGCTTGACATTTCCGGTGTCGATCCCCGCGTCTCGCGCGTCGTCGATTTGAAGGCCCCCGGCTCGGGCGAAGCGGAGCGTAACCGCTGGGAGAACCTCCCGTTTCTCACGGAACACGACGAGTTGAAATTGGTCCTGGCCGATCGTGCTGATTACGATTGGGCCAAAGGCGTTATTGCTGAACACGCGCTGGACAAGCGCTGCCCGGTCCTCTTTTCTCCCGTACAGGGGGCGCTGTCACCGACCGACTTGGCGGCATGGATTCTGGCCGACCGTCTCCCGGTACGTTTTCAGTTGCAGCTACACAAACTGCTTTGGGGTAACATGCGGGGCAAATAAACCCGTTGAGCCCGTTTCCCGGAGGTTGCGCCATGACCGACGAACGCCGCAAGCACTCCCGTATCGCATTCCACACACCCGCCACGCTGATCTTTCCCGACCGGTCGATCGATACCGTCGTTCTGGACCTGTCTCTCAAGGGGGCATTGGTGCGGCTGCCTGCGGGCCAGGAAGCACCGGATCAGGCCGAGTGTAGACTGCGCGTGCATCTCAACAACACGCAAACCGGAATCGACATGGAAACCCGCGTTGCCCACGTCGAGGGACGGTATGCCGGGCTGACTTGCCTGTCGATCGATCTTGACAGCGTGACGCACCTCCGCCGTCTTGTCGAACTGAACCTCGGCGACCCGGCTCTTCTGGAACGCGAACTGTCGGCGCTGATCGCCGACTGAGATCGGAACATCCCTTTCCGGTTGAGCAACACGCAGCTCGCGGACGCCCGCCCGCGAGCCGTTGCGCAAAAGTCGTTAAAATGTGGCCCATTCGTCACTTTTTACCGCCCCTCTGCGCGGCTTTTTCCCATGCCCAGTTCAACCATTTCGCCATCTCCGCGTGCCGTCGTCTTGCTCTCCGGCGGCCTGGATTCCGCTACCAGCCTGGCCATCGCTCGCGACGCCGGCTTCGACTGTTATTGTCTGTCTGTTGATTACGGGCAACGGCACAGGACTGAACTCGACGCCGCACATCGCGTGGCCCACGCACTCGGCGCCAAGGAACACCGCACCCTGCGCCTCGACCTGACGGCATTCGGCGGCTCGGCACTCACCGATGAAAGCATCGCCGTGCCGACCGCAGGCCTCGCCCCTGGCATTCCTGTCACCTATGTTCCGGCCCGCAACACCATCATGCTTTCACTGGCTCTCGCCTGGGCTGAGGTTCTGCAAAGCAAGGACATTTTCGTCGGCGTTAATGCCGTGGATTACTCCGGCTACCCGGACTGCCGCCCTGCCTTCGTCAGCGCTTTTGAAAACCTCGCCAACCTGGCCACCAAAGCGGGCGTGGAAGGAAACCGCCTGACCGTTCACGCACCCTTGATCAACCTGACAAAGGCCGAGATCATCCAGAAGGGCCACGCTCTCGGCGTCGATTACGGAATCACTATTTCCTGCTACCAGGCGGACAAACAGGGACGCGCCTGTGGCGTCTGCGACTCGTGCCGGCTCCGACACGAAGGTTTCGTGGCCGCAGGCCTCGCTGATCCGACTCATTACGCCAACGCGTAAATACGCCACTGAGGACATGATGGACGATGAAGCGATTCCGCTCGATGCCGATGAATTGATGCTGATGGGCGATCGCCTTGCGACGCTGCCGCCGGACGATGCAGAATGGGTCGGCCGCCTGTTCCAGGAATGTCTGCGGGCACGAATGCACGAAGCGCAGTTATTGGAAGACACGGCTGAGACCGACAGTCCTGTGACCGACGGCGGACACGAACTCGACACCCAATTGGCCCAAGTGGCTCTGGACGCTGCGGAATGGCTGAAGACGCTGTGGGATGTCGGCTACATGGGCTCGGCGAGCTTCCCGGCAAAGCCGCGCACCGACTTTCCCCATGTCGACCTCGAAGACGTCCTCAAGTCCTCGTTGTTCGCCAGGATTCGCGAAGGCAAGCGGCCGCTACCGTTTCCCCCGCCGACACGAAATGGACTGCCTTGGCACGATCTCGTTGAGGGCGAAACCGAAGAACACGCTGTCACAGCAGAAATCATGGAGGACGGCGAGGGAGATGCACACAGAGCGCTCATTGAAGGCTGTCCTGACTGGCAGGTTGTCGAACAGACCGCACCTGCAAGCTCCTACGTCGTCCAGCATCGCGGCAAGGGCCCGCGCTTCGAACTTCGCGTCGATCCTTTTTTCTCGACCCTGAGGCGTGAAGCTCCGCGCTGGACGCGGGAGATTCTCCGCCAGGAGCGCGCCGGCGTGCGCAGCTTCATTCTCCGCTGGCTCAAAGCGGATGGAGAGTTGCTCGATGTTCCCCTGCGTGCAGCGACCTGGGAGCGTGCCGAGTCGGAAGCCGCTTACTGGATCGCCATGAACAGTCCGGAAATGTACGGTCAGGTCCGCTTCGAACGGATCGAGGCTGACTGAATCAGCGTTCTATAGGAAAACAGGTTCTGGCGTCAGCGCCACGCCGAATTTTTCCCGGACATCGCGCTGCACTGCCTGCATCAGCGCGATGACATCGGCGCCCGTCGCACCACCGCGGTTGACCAGTACTAGAGCCTGCTTTTCGTACATGCCTGCCGGTCCCAGATCGCGCCCCTTCCAGCCGGCCTGATCGACCAGCCAGCCTGCGGCGAGTTTGACGCGACCGTCGGGCTGCGGGTAATGCGGCAGCGCCGGACAGGCCGCAAGCAGGTCTTTAGCCGTTGCATTATCGACGACGGGATTGTGGAAAAAACTGCCGGCATTCGGAATCCGGTCAGGATCTGGCAGTTTGCGCTGACGCACGGCAATCACCGCATCGGCAATCTGACGTGCATCGGGCGTTGAAATGCCGCGTGCGCCAAGCTCGTTAACGATGTCAGCGTAACCGGTGACAGCCTGCCAATACTTTGGCAAACGAAAAGTGACATCGGTAATGACGAAGCGCCCGTCGAGATGCCAGCCTTCCTGCTTGAAAACGCTGTCGCGATAGCCAAAGCGGCAGGCACCGCGATCGAAACGTACCGTCTCGCCGGTCTGCATGTCGAACGCGGTCAGTGCATGAAAGCGATCACAGGCCTCCAGCCCGTAGGCGCCGATGTTCTGGATCGGCGCAGCGCCGACGGTCCCGGGAATCAGCGACAGGTTTTCCAGCCCTGGCCACCCCTGCGCCAGCGTCCATTGCACGAAATCGTGCCAGTTTTCGCCAGCACCGGCCCGCACGTACCACGCGTCGGCATCTTCAGCCACCAGCGCCCGACCGGTAAGGCCCATGTGCAGCACAAGACCGTCGAAATCGCCGGTCAGCACCAGATTGCTGCCGCCCCCAAGTACGAAAAATCGACAATCGCTTGGCGCGTAGAAAGCGGTCAGCACCAGCAATTGCTCAGCCGAGGTGATCCGCGCATACAACGCCGCATGCGCTGGCAGAGCCAGTGTGTTGCGCGTACGGAGGCTGGCCTCGCGCTCGACGAAGCCAGGCCAATTCGCCGAATGCATCGTCAGAGCACCGGCGCCAGCCAGCGTTCAGCCTCGGCTACGCTCATGCCGGCACGCCCGGCCCAATCTTCCAGCTGATCGCGGCCGATCTTGCTGACCGCAAAATACTGCGCCTGCGGGTGCGCAAAGTAGAAACCGGAAATCGCTGCCGCCGGCATCATGGCAAACGATTCTGTCAGCGCCATTCCGGCGTTGGCCGGCGCGTCGAGCAGCTTGAACAGATCGCCCTTGGCCGTGTGGTCGGGACATGCCGGATAGCCCGGTGCCGGACGGATGCCGAGGTATTTCTCGCGTATCAATGCCTCGTTGTCGAGTTGCTCGTCGGCAGCATAGCCCCAGTAATCGCGACGAACCTGTGCGTGCAACCATTCCGCGCAGGCTTCAGCAAGGCGATCAGCCAAGGCTTTGAGCATGATCGCGTGATAGTCGTCGTGCGCGGCTTCAAACTCGGCCAGCTTCTTCTCGATTCCGATGCCTGCCGTTACGGCAAAGGCACCGACCCAATCGGGCGTTCCTTTGCCCGCGACAAAATCGGAGAGACAGTAGTGCGGCTTGCCTGTCGGACGCTCGTGCTGCTGACGCAGGTTGTGCGAGACCATTTGCACCTGCTGGCGCGACTCGTCTGCGTAGATCTCGATGTCGTCACCGACCGCGTTGGCTGGATAGATGCCAAACACTGCATTGGCGGTAAGCCACTTTTCCTTGACAATCTTTTCCAGCATCGCCTTGCCATCGGCGAATACGGAACGCGCCGTTTCTCCGACCGCCGCGTCATCAAGAATTTTGGGAAATGATCCAGACAGATCCCAGGTCTGGAAGAACGGAGCCCAGTCAATGTACCCGGCCAGTGTCGC
This sequence comes from Propionivibrio sp., assembly GCA_003249625.1. Next base: position 30,921 of record QKII01000490.1, read on the forward strand.
CAGGTCGACCTCGCGCAGCACGTGCAACCCTGGCTTGGCCGGCACCGTCGGGCGATACCCCGCATCGCCGTTCCACTTGAAGGCGTTCTGGCGTGCCGCTTCGAGTGAAACAAGCGCCTGCGGCTTCTTGTTGGCGTGCTGCTCGCGGATGCGCGCGTAATCAGCGGCAATTTCCTTTTTGTAGCCTTCTGATTGCTCCACAGACAGCAAACGTGTCACGACACCGACCGCACGCGACGCATCGGGTATGTAGATTACCGTCCCGTCATACGCCGGCGCGATCTTGATCGCTGTATGCGCGCGACTCGTCGTGGCGCCGCCAATCAACAACGGGATCGAGAACCCTTGCCGCTTCATTTCCGAGGCCACATGGACCATTTCGTCGAGCGACGGCGTGATAAGCCCCGACAAACCGATCGCCTGAACATCATGTGCTTTCGCCGTTTCCAAGATCTTCTCGCACGGCACCATGACGCCGATATCGATGACTTCGTAGCCGTTGCAGCCGAGGACGACGCTGACGATGTTCTTGCCGATATCGTGCACGTCGCCCTTGACCGTGGCCATCAGGACCTTGCCCTTGCTGGCCGCACCGGTACGCCGCTTTTCTTCTTCGATGAAGGGGATCAGGTGCGCCACGGCCTGCTTCATGACACGCGCCGACTTTACCACCTGCGGCAGGAACATCTTGCCGGCGCCGAACAGGTCGCCGACGACGTTCATGCCGCTCATCAACGGCCCTTCGATAACCGACAGCGGCGGCTTGCCGGCAGCTTCCAGCGCGGCGCGGCATTCCTCTGTGTCGGCGACGACGAATTCGGTGATGCCCTTGACCAGCGCGTGTTCCAGCCGCTTCTCGACCGACAGTTCACGCCAGCTCAGGTCCGGCCCGCTTTCCTTCGCTTTGCCTTCCTTCACCGTTTGCGCGAATTCAACCAGCGCTTCGCCGGCCTCCGGCGACTGGTTCAGAACCACCGCTTCGACCTTCTCGCGCAGCACCGGATCGAGGTCGTCGTAGATGCCGACCATGCCGGCGTTGACGATGCCCATCGACAGCCCGGCCTTGACCGCGTGGTAAAGGAACACGGTGTGGATCGCCTCGCGCACCGGGTCGTTGCCGCGGAACGAGAAGGAGACGTTAGAGACGCCGCCGGAAATCTGCGCGTGCGGCAGGTTGGCACGAATCCAGCGGCAGGCCTCGATGAAATCGACAGCGTAGTTGTTGTGCTCCTCGATCCCGGTGGCGATGGCGAAGATGTTCGGGTCGAAAATGATGTCTTCGGCCGGGAAGTCAATGCTTGTCAGCAGCTTGTAGGCCCGCTCGCAAATTTCTATCTTGCGTGCGTAGGTGTCGGCCTGGCCTTTTTCGTCGAAGGCCATGATGATCACCGCGGCGCCGTAACGGCGCGCCAGCTTCGCCTGCGCAACGAAATTCGCCTCGCCTTCTTTCATCGAGATCGAGTTGACGATGCCCTTGCCCTGGATGCATTTCAGGCCGGCCTCGATAATTTCCCACTTCGACGAGTCGATCATGATCGGCACGCGCGAAATGTCGGGTTCCGAAGCGATCAACTTGAGGAAGCGGTCCATCGCCGCCTTCCCGTCGAGCATCGCGTCGTCCATGTTGATGTCGATCACCTGCGCGCCGTTCTCGACCTGCTGCCGTGCGACGGCCAACGCATCGTCGAAGCGGCCTTCGAGAATCATCCGGGCAAACGCCTTCGAGCCGGTAACGTTAGTCCGCTCGCCAACGTTGACGAACAAGGACTCCGGACCAACGTTGAATGGCTCCAGCCCCGAAAGGCGCAGTTTCTTCTCTATGGCCGGAATTGTGCGCGGCGTAATCGCAGCCACCTTTCGCGCGATGGCAGCAATGTGGTCCGGAGAGGTACCGCAGCAACCGCCAACGATGTTCACAAATCCGTGCGCGGCCCAGTCGGCAATCTCTTCTGCCAGCATGTCCGGCGTCTCGTCGTAGCCGCCGAAAGCGTTCGGGAGACCGGCGTTCGGGTGCGCCGAAACGTAGCAGTCGCAGACGCGCGAAAGTTCCTCGACGTACTGGCGCAGTTCCTTGGCGCCCAGCGCACAGTTGAGACCGAACGACAGCGGCCGGATGTGCGCGAGCGAGTTCCAGAAGGCTTCCGCCGTCTGGCCCGACAATGTGCGCCCGGACGCATCGGTGATCGTGCCGGAAATCATCACCGGCCAGCGACGGCCGGTGGTTTCGAAGAATTGCTCAATGGCGAACAGCGCTGCCTTGGCATTGAGCGTGTCGAAGACAGTTTCGACGAGCAGGATGTCGGCACCGCCATCGGTCAGGCCGCGAATCGCCTCGGTGTATGAGACGACCAGATCGTCAAAGCTGACGTTGCGATAGCCGGGATCGTTAACGTCCGGCGAGATCGATGCAGTACGCGAGGTTGGCCCGACTACACCGGCAACGAAGCGCGGCTTGGCCGCATCCTTCGCAGTGAATTCGTCGCAGACCTCACGAGCCAGCTTCGCGCCGGCGACGTTCAGCTCATAGACGATTGATTCGAGGTGATAGTCAGCCTGCGAGAGCGAGGTGGCGTTAAAGGTGCAGGTTTCGAGGATGTCGGCACCGGCAGCTAGATACTCTGCGTGTATGCCGCGAATCACTTCGGGCTTGGTCAGCAGCAACAGATCATTGTTGCCTTTGAGATCGTGCGGATGATCGGCGAAGCGCGTCCCACGATAATCGGCTTCCTGCAGGTTGTGCCGTTGGATCATTGTTCCCATCGCACCATCGAGGATGAGCAAGCGTTGTTGCAACAGGGAAGTGAGTTCGGCGGTGCGGTCTGGCTGCATGAAAAACCTCAAAAAGAAAAAACCCGTTCAGCAAAGTCAGCGAACGGGTTTCGGCAAATTCATCGAATCACGCCCGCTTTAGCCAGATTTGTAACGCGCCTGCAAGCTGAACTTCAAATCGGCGCGGCCCCGGCGACGAGCCGGAAAGAGGCCCGAATCTACGCGCCAAGCCTTTGATTGTCAATATTTACGGACGAATCAACTGCCCGAAATTGGCATGTAATGGGTACCCGTCCGTGTAACATGCCCCTGCTCATTAAAATACACGTCGAAGAAGTAGTCGTAGGAATTCTCCGATTTCGTTTTCCAATCCCAGACGTATTCCCGCTTCAGCGAAAAATACTGTTCGCTGGCAGGCTGACCAAGCAGGCGACGGATTTGGTCGCGGGTCATGCCTTCCTTCACCCTGGCGAAGTTCTCCTCGGTCAACACCTGCCTGACCTTGCGCAGGATCCCGTCCGGACCGAAGTCGATCATGTAGTTAACTACACCATTCGGTGTGCGCGGGTATTCCAAGGTGACTGAGCCATCACTGTCCAGCCACTCCATCGTCGGCGGCCCCATGATCTCGCGCGTTTCGGTCATTGTGGTAATTCCGGGCTTAAGCTTTTCGAACTTGACGCTGTCACAGCCCGGCAGAAGGATGGCAAGAAGCCCGGACAAGAATCCCACGAGCAGTATCCTGATCATTGATTGATTTACTTCAACGCGCCGAAGACCTTTTTGAGCATCGCCGAGCCAGTGCCGATCGGGTCCTTGCGGATCGATTTTTCCTGTTCGGCAATCATCTTGAACAGGCCGTCCATGGCCTTTTGCGTGACGTAGGTATCGAGGTCGGCGTCTTTTTCGTCGAGCAACCCGAGCTTGGCCGCCTGACCGGCGTACTGGTTGTACTGCCCCGCGAGATCGACCTTCGCGGTAGCCTGCTTGACGATCGGCAGGAATTTGGCGGCGATGTCCTTCGACGTCGTGCGCTTGAAATATTGCGTTGCCGCATCTTCACCTCCGGCGAGGATGCCGCGCGCATCTTCAAAGCTCATCGACTTCACGGCATTGGTCAGGATCGGCTTGGCTTCGACCACGGCCATCTCGGCTGCACGATTCATCGTTTCGATCAGCTCGTCGGCCTGTTTCTTCATCCCGAAAGTGCGCATCGCCTTCTCCACCGAACGCAGTGAATCGGGCAACGGGATACGCACTCGCTTGTCGCTGAGGAAGCCATCTTTCTTGCCCAGTTGGCCGACAGCGATTTCAGCGCCGCGCGTCAGCGCTTCCTTAAGACCTGCGGCGGTATCACTGTTGGACAGGCTGTCGATACCGATAGCCATGGCGGTGCCGCCGAGAGAGAGGGAAAAGGCCAGCGACAGCGCAAGCAGTTTCTTGAAGGTAGACGAAACGAGTTGCATGGTGGAAACTCCGTTCAGGACAGAGGCTTACCTTACTCCGTTGGCGCCCTGGCCGACAAGCACGTCATGTCGAAAGATCATGTTCCTGTGTCGCTGGCAACCTCACCGCTGCGGAACAGGCGTGGCGTGAGATCATATTTTTGCAGCAGACGATAGAACTCGGTGCGGTTGCGGTCCGCGATGCGCGCCGCATCGGCGACGTTACCGTCGGTCATCTTGAGCAACTGGGTCAGATAGTTGCGCTCGAAACGCTGTTTCGCCTCGGCATAGGTCAGGGTCTCCGTTCCCGGCGTACGCAGTGCGCGCTGGACCAGCGGCAGACTGATCAGTGATGTCGTGGCCAGTGCGCAGCACTGCTCGATGACGTTGTACAGCTGCCGGACGTTGCCCGGCCAGTTGGCCGTGGACAGCGCTTCAAGCGCCTCCGGAGCAATACCGGAGATCCCCTTGTCGTATTTTTTAACGAGCAGCTGCATGAAGTGGCTGGCCAAAAGGGGAATGTCTTCCCTCCGCTCGTCGAGGCGTGGCAAGGTCAGGGTAACCACATCGAGGCGGTAGTAGAGATCTTCGCGAAAAAGACCCTCGCTCATCGCCGCTTCCAGGTCGCGGTGGGTAGCGGAAAGCACGCGCACATCGACTGGATCGGCGCGCAGCGCTCCGACCGGGCGCACGGCCTGGTCCTGCAGCACGCGCAGCAGTTTGACCTGCAGGGCCAGCGGCATGTCACCGATCTCATCGAGGAACAGCGTGCCGCCGTCGGCGGCCTTGAACAGCCCCGTGTGTTCGCTGGTTGCGCCGGTAAATGCGCCGCGCACGTGGCCGAAGAGTTCCGATTCAAGCAACTGCTCTGGAATTGCGCCGCAGTTGATGGCAATGAAGGGGGCCTTGCTGCGCGGACTGGCACGGTGGATGGCACGGGCCAGAACTTCCTTGCCAGTGCCACTCTCGCCGCGAATCAGGATGCTGGCGTCGGTCGCAGCGACAACACGGGCCTCCTCCATCAGCTCCGCCATGCGCTGGCTGCGGAAAACCAGGCCGGCATGCCAGCCGCCGTCCGAGCCCCTCTCCGCATGACTGGGCGCGGGAGAGATGCGTAGCGCCAGCTGCACCTTCTCGAACAACAGCTTGCTGTCGAAAGGCTTGGTCAGGTAGCCAAAGACGCCTTCGGACATAGCCTGTACCGCGTCCGGAATGGTGCCGTGCGCAGTCAGCAGGATGACTGGCAGCGATGGCAGCGAGGCATGGACCTCCCGAAAGAACGTCAACCCATCCTTGCCGGGCAGTCGGATGTCGCTAATGACCAGCTGAGGTTGCTCGACTGCTATACGTGACAACCCCTCCTCAGCGGACAGCGCGGTCGAGACACGGATGTCCCAGGCGCGCAGACGCATGGACAGCAGCCGGAGGATATCCGGATCGTCATCGATAACCAGGACATGGGCGGGGAATAGCTTGGGCAGATCGTTCATAAGGCGGTCATAAGGCCGGTTTTCCGGCGTTGGGACGAATGGGAATCGAGCGCTCGATGTCGGTCAACGCGTCGATCTTTTCCTGCAGTTCATCGCGCTTGCGCTGGCTCTCCTTGAGTTGCTGGCCCAGGCGTTCGTTCTGGTTTTCAACGCGGAGACGCTCCTGGTATTGCGTGGCAAGCAGCTTGGCTAGCGGATGCAGGCTTGCTGCCTCGGGCACATGAGAGCGCAGCACGGTTTCGAGAATTGCCTGCGCGCGTGCCAGGTCGGTGGTCGTCCGAGGCATGCCGAAGAGCATCGCCTGCCGAACTTGCACGGACGGCGACGATGGCAGTCTGGTCAGCGTCTGTCGTTCGCGTGTCAGCTCGCCCGACGTCATGCTTTGCAGGAGGTGATAGTAGCCGAGCAGCGGCAGCATCGCGCTCTCATTGACCTGCACACGCACGACCGGCGCCGGCTCTGCGCCCTGCTCCTGCTCAAGCGGCAATGCGCCGCAGGCGGAAAGCAGGCTGGTCAGCACCAGCAACGGCCAGCGGCATGGCGGTGGACGATTCGGACGGTTCATCTTCATGGCGGCAATCAGCTGGAGGGGGTCCATGGCAGTTCGATTTCGAAACGGGCGCCGGGACTGCCCGGCGCGGCAACCGCGATCCGCCCGCCCAGAACAGTGACGAGTTCGTGCACGATCGACAGGCCGACACCGCTGCCGTTCCGCGGTATGGGAGCAGGGCGCTGGCCCTGAACGAACGGGGAGAAAATCCGCTGTGCATCTTCCGCGGCAATTCCCGGCCCTTGGTCGATGCAGGCCAGGCACAGCTTGGCTCCGTCGATTTTTGCTTCAATGCGCACGATCCCGCCGTCCGGGCTGAAATCGATGGCGTTCGAAAGAAGATTGTCGAAGATCACGCGCAGCTTGTCGGCATCTTCCATGCCGGGCGCTGAGGGGGCGCTGCATTGAACCTGCACGTGACGGGCCTGCACCTGAAGTTCGCGTTCCTGAACCACTTCGCCGAGCAGCCGCTTGAGGTTGACTGGCCGCCGATGGACACGTCGCGACCCCAGCGACACGGCGTTGAGACGCAGCAGACTCTCGATGTGCCCCTGCAATGATCGGGCGTTGGCATCGAGGATATCCGCCACCTCCTGCTGCGCCGAAGTAAGCGGCCCCGCAATCTGTTCCTGTAACAGTGCGACCCCCTCGCGGAGTGCAGTCAGTGGAGTTTTCAGTTCGTGCGACACGTGGCGCAGCGTTTTTTCCCGTTCGGCCTCCAGCTCGCCAAGACGCACACGCAGCCAGTCGAGCCGCTTGCCGATCTGACGCAAATCGGCGGGGCCGCCAACCTCCACCGGATCGCCCAAACGACTTTCCCCCAGGCGCTCGATCGCCTCCTCGATGGTGTCGATCGGGCGGGAAAGCCACCAGCTCATCGCCAGGGCGATCAGGAAGGCCGAGGCGATTGCGGCCGCAACGAGAGTACCGAGGCGCAGCCGGTTTTCTTCGAGCTCGCCGAGCAGCGCAGCATGCTGACTCTCGATCCAGCGCTTGCCTTGCACATCAAGCGCGGCATTGATCGTTGCGAGCCGAACCAACGCGTTGGCGAGGTCCTCGCCTGCATCCTTGCGATGCAGAGAGGCACTGAGCTCGTCGACGCTTCGCCGCCAGTCGACGGGCAGAGCTGCCAGAGGATGACCGGCAAGCGATTCAAGGTTGTCGATGGCGGCGAGGGCATGCGTCATCTGCGCGTCGAAACGCGCCAGCACGCCCGGATCGTCGAGCACCATGTACTGCCGGGCGCTGCGTTCGAGTTCCGTCGTGCGCTCGGCCAGCTCCTGCGTCGACGCGCTGATGCGCAAGGCGAGCGCACCGTTGGCCCGGCTTTGGGAAGCGAAGCGTTCGAGCAGGTACCAGCTGCGCACGCTGGCGCTGCCAAGCAGGGCGACGATGAGCAGGAGACCTGCCAACATGCTCTGGCGGAACGACACACGAATCATGGACAAAGGAGTATTGGCTTGCCATCAAGAGATGTTCAAGCGTAGCAGAATGCGATCCGGAACGGACCCGGATATGCGGAAAGAATTGAGGAAAAATATCCTCTGTCGCCATTTGGCGACTTTTCAACACTCTGATATTAAACAATTAATCCAATAGGACTGTGTTGCCGTCGTACAAAAACGACAAATTGGGCAGCCTTTTTCAAGCCGATTCTTGACGGCCCAGCCCATTTCATTGTTTATCAAGGGAAATGTCTGTTTGGCACGGATATCGCTGTAGTCGGCCGGCGTTCCCGACACCACGAAGGAGTATCCGTGTTCAACAAATCAACCTTGTTCAATCGCAACGATCCAGTCACCCGCCGTGATAGCGCTCCGACAACACCCAGCAGCACGCGCCAGCCCCCGGCGACCGAAAGCTCGGCTGGACGCAACGCCGCGGCCGGCAAGGATATTTCGACAACACCGGCAACAAGCACCTCGCCGTCGGCGACGCCACCGCTCGCCTCTGTCACCGTTTCGCGCCCGGTCGTTGAGGCGAAAGAGCCGGTTGCAAGCGACTCCGGAACGGAAACCGGCATGGGCGCCCGCCTGATCGTTGGCCCCGAGGTCAAGCTCAAGGGCGCGGAAATCCTGGACTGCGATACGCTTGTAGTCGAAGGCCGGGTCGAAGCCACGATGGATAGCCGGGTAGTTCGCATCGCCGAGCACGGAGCGTTCGTCGGCAAGGTCAGCATCGACATCGCCGAAATCCACGGTTCATTCGAAGGCGAGCTGACCGTGCGCTCGCAACTGATCATTCATTCCACCGGTCGCGTGAAAGGCACAATCCGCTACGGCCGCCTGGTGGCCGACGAAGGTTGCGAGCTGTGCGGCGACGTTGCCGTCCTCACCCCATCGCATGCGTCGAAGCCGAAGCCTGGCAGTGAAGTGCTCGTTGAACTCGATGCGACTGCCGCCTAACCGCCGGCTACGTCTTGCCGTGCGCCTCAATCACAGTATTGCCTGGCACCGGCTGTGGGCTATGGGGTGCGGCGTGGCCGTGGCCATCGCCCTGCGGTGCGGGGAGTCCCTGGTTCGAGGCTTCGCAAATATTCTTAGCTAAGTCATTCAGTCTGTGCCATTATTTTCAAGCCATGCAAGAACGTACAACAACACACCAGGGAGATTCCGCAGCAGCAAGCCGATCCGGGTCGCTGCTGGCGGTCGTGCCGCCAAGTGCGCCGGACAGTCACGGACTCGGCGGGTACGACATTCGTCTGGCGCGTACGGCGGCACAGCACGGCGCAGTCGACAGCCTGGTGCGCCGGATGTACTCCTGGCGCGGTTACAGCCTCCAGCCATCAGCCTATCTGGCCGGCGATCCAAACCGGTTAACCTTGGCCGTCTGGCAGGACAAGGAGGCATTAGCCACCCTGACCCTCGGCCGCGATTCGTCCGAGGGCCTGTTGGCCGACGGGCTCTATGCAGTGGAACTCGACGGGCTGCGCCATTCGGAGCGCGTGGTTTGCGAGGTAACACGGCTGGCGGTACATCCGGATTTCAGCTGTCCTGACATGCTCAATGCGCTGTTTTACACGGCGCTGCTTTACGGCAAAGCCGCCTATCGCGCCAGCGATGCGGTGATCGAGGTCAATCCACGTCACGTACGCTTCTATCGGAACCGTTTCGGCTTTCGCCAGATCGGCAAGCTGCGGCAATGCCCGCGCGTCAACGCGCCGGCTGTACTGCTGCACCAGACACTGGACAGCCTCAAGGTCCACGGTGCAGGACTCGATTTCCTGCGCGAAGAATGGATGATCGACCCGCCATTGGCTGTGGCGTCCTGACCCCTTGCTCAAACAACTCGCCGGTACTCATCGGCGAGCCGCCCGGTACGCATCAACGTGCTTTTCCCGAACAGGCTCTCGATCAGGTCTACGGCCAATTCGGCTGTACGGTTGCGCACATCCAGCGCCGGATTGAGCTCGACCACATCAAGTGAGGCCAGGCGGCCGGTGTCGGCGATCATTTCCATGCAGAGTTGCGCCTCGCGATAAGTCGGACCTCCGCGAACGGCTGTACCAACGCCCGGGGCAATATCGGGGTCGAGGAAATCGACATCGAGGCTGACATGCAGATGGGTGTCCGGCCCAACCAGGGCCAATGCCAGCTCCATAGTCTGGCGCATCCCTGTCTCGTCGATGAAGCGCATGTCAAAAACCTCGATGCCGGTGTCGTGAACCAACTGTTTCTCACCCGCGTCCACACTGCGGATACCAACTTGACGTATTTCCCTGGAGTTCAACGCCGGGGCAAGGCCGCCTATCTCCAGCAACTCACGCGGCCCCTGGCCGCACAGGCAGGCCACCGGCATCCCGTGCAGGTTGCCGCTCGGGGTCAGCATCGCGGTGTTAAAGTCGGCATGGGCATCGAGCCACAACACGCGCAGCTTCTTGCGGCGTTCCCGGCAATAACGCGCCACCGCGCTGATCGAGCCGATCGCCAGCGAATGGTCGCCGCCGAGCAGGATGGGCAGGCAACCGCGTTCCAGCTCCGTGAAAACCGCCGCATGTACGGCACGATTCCAAGCGACCACCTCGGGCAGGTGGCGAAAGCCGTTTTCCACCACCCGCTGCGGATTGGGCGGCCCGGCAACGTTGCCGGCGTCGTGCACGGCGAAGCCGCAGCGCGCGATGGCTTCAGCCAACCCGGCGACACGCAACGCATCCGGCCCCAAACGGGCACCAGGTGTGCCGGCACCGACATCGGTTGGCGCTCCGACAAGACTTACGCACGTCACGCTCATGCGAATTTCCTTTCATGCGATTGAAGGCTCGTAAAGTACACTAGCAGCTTCACTGTTTGCGAGCCTGCCATGACGACTCAGACCTTTATTTACGTTTCCTGTGCCGGCAGTCGGCAAATCGACGTTTTTGCCCTTGATGCCGACAGTGGAGCGGTAACCCTGCGCCAGCGTGTGCCTACACCAGGCAGTCCTATGCCGCTGTTCTCCAGTTTGCACGGTCCCCGCCTCTACGTCGGCACCTGCTCGGAGGACGCCTTGCTGGCGTACTCGATCGACACGTGCAGTGGCGAATTGTCCTGGTTGGGCGGCATGCCATCGCCCGGTGTGCCGACCTACGTAAGTTGCGATGCAGCACGACGGGCCGCCTTCGTGGCGTCGTACCACGGCAATCTGCTGGCCACCTACCCGCTCGACGACAAGGGCGTGCCCGTCGCCCCCTGCCGGGTCGAGCAGGCGCTACCGCGCGCCCATGCCGCACTGACCGACCGGAGTAATCGCTGGCTGCTTGTGCCGCTGCTCGGCGCCGATGAGATCAGGATCTTCGTGCTCGCCGGTGACGGACGCATCACGCTGCATTCGGTAGCAAAGGCTCGTGCCGGAAGCGGCCCGAGGCATCTGGTTATTTCGGCGGATAACCGTGACGTGTATTGCCTCAACGAACTCGATGGAACGGTCGACCACTACGCCTTCGACGCCGTTCGGGGCGAACTGCGCCAGTTGAATTCGGAAAGCATGCTGCCGACAAGCGCCTGCGAGGCGCCGTGGGCCGCCGAACTGCGCGCGAGCCCCGACGGCCGCCTGCTCTTCGCAACTGACCGGCGTTCAAGTACGCTGGCGGTCCTGTCGACCGAACCTCCAGAAGGGCACCCCGTATTGCTCGGCAGCTATCCGACAGAGACGCAGCCGCGCGGCATGGCGATCGATCCATCCGGTCGCTGGCTTGTTGTTGCGGGTCAGTTGTCAGGACACCTCACCGTGTACGAAGTCGACCGACATTCCGGTCAACTGCAGGCTCGGCATCGCCAAACGACGGGCGAGAATCCAATATGCATCGAGATCGTTTCACCCACATAACAAACAGAAACCGAGTTCGGAAAGGTCAGAAACCATGAACAAAACCTCGCGCGACGGATTCACCAGCACCTTTGGCGTCTTGCTCGCCACCCTCGGTTCGGCCGTCGGCCTCGGCAACATCTGGAAGTTCCCTTCGTTGACCGGGATGAACGGCGGCGCCGGCTTCCTGCTGGTCTACCTGCTGGCGACCTTGCTGATCGGTTTGCCGGTGATGATCGTCGAGACGATGCTCGGCAGGGCGGCACGCGCCAACGCCATCACCACATTCGAACGTGTGGCGCCACGCGGGCAATGGTGGTGGAAGATCATCGGCTGGATGGGCTTCCTCGCGGCGCTGTTCATCATGGCCTTCTATTCGGAAGTCGCCGGCTGGGTCTATGCCTACGTTTTCAAGGCGGCGGCCGGTTCGATTTCGACGACCGACCCGAAAACTGCCGGCGCGGCATTCGGCGCGCTGGTATCGAACCCCGTCACCTCGCTCGTATGGCAATGGGTCGTGCTCGGCCTCACCGGCAGCATCATCATGCTCGGCGTGGCGAAGGGGATCGAGGCCGTGGCGCGCAAACTGATGCCGCTGCTGTTCATCCTCCTGCTCGTGCTCTGCGTGCGCAGCCTGACGCTTCCCGGCGGCGCGGTACCGGGACTAACCTTCCTGTTCAGTCCGGACCTCGCCAAGATCACCCCTGCCGTGGTGCTTACCGCGCTCGGGCTGGCCTTCTTCAAACTGTCGATCGGCATGGGCTGCATGCTTACCTACGGCAGCTATTTCCGCGAGGATCAGAACATCCCGGCGACGGCGACGCGGGTGATGTTCGCCGACCTTTCGGTTTCACTGCTCGCCGGCATTGCCATCTTTCCCGCCGTATTCGCCTTCGGCTTCGAGCCGGCAGCCGGGCCGTCCCTGGTGTTCATGACAATCCCGGCGGTGTTCACGTCGATGCCGGGCGGGACGCTATTCATGACCATCTTCTTCGTACTCACCGCGGTAGCCAGCGTAGGCGCCATCCTTTCCCTGCTGGAGGTGCCGGTGGCCATCCTCTCCGAGAGGCTCGGCTGCGGACGCAAGCTTGCCTCGCTCTACACCATCCTGGCGATCGCACTCGTCGGAGCACCGGCCGCACTGTCGCAGAGCCTGACGGCAGAGACGAAAATTTTCGGGATGAATCCGTTCGACCTTTACGATTTCCTCAGCTCCAACGTGATGCTGCCGCTCGGCGGCATCCTGATCTGCCTCTTTGCCGGCTGGGTCTATGGCCTGCCGCAATTGCAGAAACAACTCGGCAATGACGGCAAACTGCCCAACGGCGGATTGGTCCGAGCGGTATTCTTCCTCGTTCGCTACGTTTCGCCGCTGCTGATCGGCGTTGTACTACTGCACGGGCTGAAAGTTTTTTAGGGGGCTTCCGATTTTCCGGAGGGCTGAAGGGTTCCGTCCTTTCGGATGGAACCCTTTGAAGTAAGCTCTGGGAACCGCCCTTGCCTTCAACAGATTAAGTAAGGTGCTTTAGGACACCCCGCCTTTAACTCTGACTACTGCCCGACGACAACTACACCCGGAACCGCCCGATCTGGGTCTGCAGGTCTTGCGCAATATGCTCCAGTTCGACGGCGGTATCGGCCGTGCTGCGGATGGTTGCCGTGGTTTCTTCAACCATCTGTGCGATCTGCTCGACACGCTGGGCGATAGACGTGCTGGCGGCACCCTGTTCCTGAGTTGCCGCAGCAACTTCACGCACACGCTCAAGTGTACGCCCGGCACCGCCTTCGATCGCCTGCAGCGAATCGCTCGCTGAACGTGCCAGC
>QKII01000230.1 GCA_003249625.1 Propionivibrio sp.
GTGTCGTCGGGTACCTGGGTCAGATCGACTTCCGGGGCTAAAAAAAGGGAGCGTAGAGCCTGTTGGAAATCGAGCGCTCTTTGGAGCTTCTTGCGAATGCTTCTGGACTCGACAGTGGCGAGTCCAAGGTTCTGTGCAACCGCCTCGCCAGCCAGGGCGCCACGCGCGAGGGCCACTCGTGAGCCACCAATGTCCGCGCCGTCCCCGACAACGAAGACGCCCGGGACATTCGTGGTGCCGTTTTGATCGGTTGCGGTCGCCAGGTAGCCAAGATGTGCGTCTACAAACCGGTGGTCGCAGCCGAGCATTCGGGGGAGTTCGGTCGACGGAATGAATCCATAACCTACGCAAAGCGCGTCTACCTCAAATGTTCGCTCGGTTCCCGCCATGGGATGTCCGGTTTCGTCGATCCTCGCTGTTCTGACGAGGCGGACTCCTTCGTGAATGTCCCCTTCCGCCGCAGTAACGGTGCTGCCCCACAAGACTGGAACGCCGCGACTTTGAAGTCGCGCGAGGTAAGCCAGTCCGTCAAAGATAAGATCGATACCGTTACGCGTTGCACGCAAGGCGTCTCGCCACTTGGAGAGGGAGGGTTTTGGCGCGCTTTCCAATACGGCTATCACGGTCGCGCCTCCCGCAAGCAGCTCGTTTGCGAGTTGAAGATTCAGCGGGCCGTTTCCTGCTACCAACACACGCTGTCCGGGTGATACGCGATAGGCCCGTGCCAGTGTTTGAGCTGCACCTGTTGTCATGACGCCGGGCAGTGTCCAGCCGGGGAAAGGTGTCGGGCGTTCGTACGCCCCTGTGGCGATGATCAGCTGCTTGCACTGAAAGACGAAGGCGCGGCCGTCGATGATCGCACCAATTTCCGTCGCGGCAAATGCGGCCCACACTTGGGCGTTCTGATGGATCACGACACCTGAATTCAGTGCATCGTTTGTCAATGCGGCGCCGTTGGCAAACTGGCTGTCCGTGGGGGCCGGGGATTGATGCGAAGGCGCCAAGGGTTTGTAAAACTGTCCTCCTGGCTGCGGTCTTTCGTCCAGAACAACCACACTCGCGCCACGCTGACGCACAGCGAGTGCTGCGGAAAGTCCGGCCGGACCGGCGCCTATTACCAGAACATCGGTGATAGTGCGCTCAAGTGGCTTCTGCGCAATTGGCGTCAGAGGTTGTAACGATACTTGAGCCGATCCCGCGCTCTTGTCTGCTGCGCAGGAAGAGGGTGGGGACGATGAGATGACCTGTCCATCTTCCACTTTGGTGATGCATGCGCGCTGACTGACTCGGCCGTCAATGGTAACAAGACATTCCTGGCATGCGCCCATTCCGCAATAAATGCCCCGGTGCTGGTGGTGTCGAGTTTCGCGCAACGCACGGACGCCATTGGCCGCCAAGGCGGCGGCGATAGTTTCGCCTTCAACCCCCTGATAGTCCTGCCCATCGAAGGAGAACTGTACTAGGCGGCCGGATGCCTTGATTTTTTGGTGGGTGAGTCGCAACGACATAGTGGAGAGAAAAGAAAAATTTTGTTGACCGGAACGAATGTATACGTATAGTACACATATACCGACGATATGCAAAGATTTTTAGCGGGATCAAAACCTATAAAGGACCTGTTTCCATGAGCAACTTCCGTGGCACCTATACAGTATTGATAACTCCCTTTACCGCAGATGGAAAAGGGGTCGACGTTGACGCGCTCAAGCGGCTGGTTGACTGGCAGATAGAGCAGGGAATCCACGGTTTGATTCCTTTGGGCAGTACAGGAGAGTTCCTTTCCATGACTGCTGACGAGCGTCAATTGGTCATCGAAACATGTATCAAGACTGCCAACAAGCGGGTTCCCGTTCTTATCGGTACCGGTGCTGAACGTACGGAAGACTGTATTGCTTTGAGCAAGGAAGCAGAATCCATGGGAGCAGACGGGGTAATGATCATCCCGCCGTTCTATTCAACCCCGACGGAAGACGAATTGTTCAATCACTATCGTCGGGTGGGCGAAGCAATCAGCATTCCGATCATGCTGTACAACAATCCGGCGACCGCAAACGTGGACCTGACGCCACCGATCGTTGATCGACTGTCTCGCATCGACAATTGTTGCTACATCAAGGAGTCGACCCTTGAGGTGACCCGCGTGAGGGACATCATCGAGTTATGTGGCGACCGCATGACCGTGTTCGCTGGAATCCTCGGCTATGAATCATTCTGGCTAGGAGCCTCTGGCTGGGTGGCGGTATGTTCCAACCTGATTCCAAAGATGTCCGCACAGTTGTTCGAATTGGTGGCCGACGACAAGGATATGGACAAGGCGCTCGCGCTTTACAAGAAGATCCTTCCTGTCGTTCGATGGGTTGGTGGCCACCGATATGTTGCTGCGTCCAAAGAGGGGCTCAGGATGATGGGCTTGCCCGTTGGGGTGCCTCGTTCCCCTCGTTTGCCATTGCCAGATGCAGATGCCGTTTTGCTTCAAGAAGAACTTAAGAAACTGGACTTGCTGAATTCAATTGTTTAATACGGGCACGCGGAGTTAGCGGCCATTAGTTGCATCCCCTCCCCAAGAAAGGAACCATCATGAAGAAGCTATCCATAATCGCTCTTTCGATTTCCTCCGCTTTATTTGCCGGCCAAGCGCTCGCGGATAACTGCAAGTACAACGTGCCGGACTCCCAGTTGATCAAAAAGGGGGTTCTGACGATGTCGGTTAACCCGACTCTGCCACCCATGCAATACACCGACCAAAATGGTGTGCTCAAGGGCATGCGCGTCGAACTCGGCGAAGAAATCGCGAAGCGTCTTTGCCTCAAGCCCGAATATGTGCGAATCGAGTTCTCGGCGATGATTCCGGGTCTCTCCGGCCGCTGGGATATGATCAATACGGGAATTTTCTTCACTGAGGAACGGGCAAAGTTGATGCAGATGCTGCCGTATGAAAATCAGGCCATCAGCATTTCGACCCTGAAGGGGAACCCGGGGAAAATCGCCAAGGTTGAGGATTTGTCAGGGAAAGCCATCGGTGTTGAACTTGGCGGGTTTGAGGAGAAAAAGGCCCGCGAACTCGACAAGCAGCTTACTGACAAAGGGATGAAAGGCGTGACAATTCGCACCTTCGAGAACTTTGCGATGGCCTACCAGTCGCTGCGCGCCGGCCAGGTTGAAGCTGCGCTGTCGATCGATTCCACTGGTGCCGAATACCAGAAACGCGGTGAATTCGATCGCGTCTTGTCGGGCCTGTTCCCAACACCTGTTGCCGTGGCGCTCAAGAACAAGCCCTTGGCTGATACGGTGGCTAAGGTGCTCAATGACATGCGTGCCGACGGCAGCTTCCAGAAGCTGTTCGACGCTTATGGCGTGACACCGATTGATGGTGCCATCGTGGTCAAAGGTCCCGCGAACTAAGTAACGAAAACGTAGTAGCCCCCCAAGGAGATAAGCGATGGCGCAAGGCTGGAGTTGGTCAGGTTTCTTTGACTATCTGTTTAACCCATTCATTCTTGGGGGGGTCTTTACAACCATATGGCTTACGATTGCAGCCATATTCGGCGGACTGATTCTCGGTTGCCTCCTGGCGTTGGCACGCCTGTCGAAGCGCCCCTGGCTCTATGCGCCGGCCCATTTCTATATCTGGCTGTTTCGCGGAACGCCCTTGATGGTGCAGTTGATCATCATATACACGGGTTTGCCGCAACTCGGCCTGAAGTTCTCCGTGGTCGAGTCAGCGCTCATAGGTTTGATATTCAACGAAGCGGCCTATCTTGCCGAGATCGTCCGGGGTGGGATTCAGTCGATTTCCGCGGGGCAAACGAATGCCGCGCGCGCGATGGGTTTTACGGGAAGCCAGACGATCCGTTACATCATTCTGCCTCAGGCGATGCGGCTGATCATTCCCTCTCTTGGCAACAGCATCAACGGGCTGCTTAAGACTACGTCGGTGACCTCGGTGATCTCCATGGAAGAGTTGCTCAGACGGAGCCAGGTGCTGATCCAGGAAAAATTCATGGTGCTGGAGCTTTTCCTGGTGGCCGCGTTGTATTACCTGCTGCTCACCACCGCGTGGGACTTTATTCAACGCAAGATCGAGCGGAATTACGGTCGTGCCTATAGCAGCACCAATACGAATAAACCTGCAGTACCGGTTCCGGAGACAATGTAATACCGGTGATTGTTTTCTCAGACAGGAGACATGCTCGTGAATGCATATGACGTAATCGTAAAGAACGCGGATATAGCGACCGCGGCGGATCGTTTCAAGGGCGATATCGGGATACGCGACGGACGCATCGTGGCGATTGCTGAAAATCTCCCGGGCGAGGCTTCGGAAGTGATCGATGCACGCGGTCGGTTAGTTACACCGGGTGGCGTTGATGGACATGTCCATTTCGATCAGCCGACCAGTGATGGATCCGTCTTCTCCGATGATTTCTTTACAGGAACTCGCTCGGCGGCGTGCGGCGGTACGACTACGGTTATCCCGTTCGCGACCCAGCTGAAAGGTCGTTCCATGCAGGAAACGGTCGTCGACTATCATCGCCGGGCAGAGGGAAAGGCGGTTGTCGATTATGCATTTCACTTGACGGTTTCGGATGCGACCCAGTCCGTTGTCAAGGAGGAACTGCCAAGGCTCGTCAGCGAGGGGTATACATCCTTCAAGATCTACATGACCTACGATGATCTCAAGCTTGGCGACCGCCAGATCATCGAAGTTCTTGCCATTGCGCGCAAGCACGGCGCCATGACGATGATTCACGCCGAGAACAGCGATTGCATCGCGTGGCTGACCGAACAGCTTCTGGAGGCGGGGCTGACGCAGCCTCGCTATCACGGCAGTTCGCGTCCGATGGTCGTTGAGCGTGAGGCGACGCATCGCGCAATTTCATTGTCCGAATTAATGGATACGCCGATTTTGATTGTCCATGTTTCCGGGAAAGATGCCGTCGAACAGATACATTGGGCGCGTGGGAAAGGTTTGCCGATTTTCTCCGAAACGTGTCCGCAATACCTGTTCCTGAGTGCCGATGACCTGCACGCCACAGACGAAGACCTGGCACATGGCATGCGCTGCATTTGCAGCCCTCCTCCGAGAGAGAAGGATAATCAGAAGATAATCTGGAACGGGATCGAGAACGGCTTGTTTACGATCGTTTCATCGGACCATTCTCCATTCAACTATCACGGTCCGAACGGAAAACGTCTCCACGGAGACAATGCGCCCTTCAATCGGGTGCCGAACGGCATCCCCGGCGTAGAAACACGGTTGCCTTTGCTGCTGAGCAATGGGGTGCTTGACGGAAGAATCGACATTCACCGCTTCGTAGAACTGACCGCGACAAACCCGGCAAAGCTCTATGGTTTGTATCCCAAGAAGGGATCCATCGCCGTTGGCAGTGACGCCGATCTGGTGATCTGGGATTTGTTCGAGCCGGGCAAGGAGATCCAACTCAAATCCGAGCTGCTGCACAGCGCTTGCGACTATACCCCCTATGAAGGCCGTACATTAAAATGCTGGCCAGCACAGACCTTGTCACGGGGGAAGACGGTGTGGCGCGATGGCGTCTTTACTGGAGAGCAGGGAAGCGGGCAGTTCATTCCATGCCATCGCCCTCGAACCCCTGTTGCGGGCAACCCACTGGACAAGTGGCTGTAAAACCTTATTTAACGACAAAGTCATTTCTGGGGCGAGGCAATTCCAATCATGTCAATCAGTCTGGAGAGTGCGTCGGATATGCCGCATCTGGGTTCGCTGGAGGTTCGCTCCACGAGCCTGTCTGAGCAGGCCTATATTCGGTTGCGTGAGTTTATTCTCGACAGAAAAATTTCAGCGGGCAGCACGCTGCTTGAAGGAAAAATTGCAGACGAGTTGGGAATCTCGCGAACGCCAATGCGTGAGGCGCTTGGTCGACTTGCCGGGGAGGGGTTGCTGGTCCGTCGCGATGCACGCTCCTATTCCGTTAGAAGTATCGACACAAAGGAGTATTTCGACTCCATGCGCACCCGCGAGCTGCTTGAGTGTGAGGCTACCGAATTGGCTGTCGGTCGGATTTCCAAGGAAGAATTGGACAGACTCGATGCGGCGGTCGAATCTCTCGACGCGACAGCCAGGACCGAGTCTGAGTATTGGCGATTTGACGATCATTTTCACATTTGTATTGCGCTGGCAAGCGGGAATGTTGTGCTTCCTCGACTGATACAACAGTTGCGCGATGAATCGCGTCTGTTTCGTCTGAATAGTCCATTGCACCGTACCGAAGAAAACCATCACGAGCACTTGGAAATAATTCGGGCCCTGCGTGAAGACGACGCTAAAGCCGCGCGCAATGCGATGCTTGCGCATTTGCGCAGCCTGCAGAATGACGTCAAACGCTCTGTCATGGGCCTGATTTCCTGATGGTTGCTCACATCACGATGCAGAGACAAGACGTCCTCGGACGTGTCGTGGACGACGCGGCTTTTATCCCGAGGTAGAACCATGGGATTTCCGGGACAGTATTGTCCAAATGGTGCAGGGCAGAGTTTTCCCTGCACCAAACGACTTGCCGATCGTGCCCGGCGATGTCGTAGAGAATGGCGCTGGAGAATCTCGTCACTTCCGATACTCCGGCTTGCGCACGAATAAAACCGTTTTGGAGAATTGCTGATATGGCGAAGTATGGATTTCTCGGTCTGGGAATTATGGGCAGTGCGATGGCAGCCAACCTCGTGCGTGCCGGATTCGAGGTTACTGTGTGGAATCGTACAGGTGAGCGGTGTGCGCCGCTTGTGGCGCTCGGAGCACGTCAAGCCGATACGCCGCGTGAAGTCGCTGCTACCTGCGATGTAACCTTTGCAATGCTTGCTGACCCGGATGCAGCGTTGGCCGTTCTCGAAGGACCTGACGGGGTTCTCAGCGGTATCGGTCAAGGACGTGGTTATGTCGATTTTTCAACCGTTGACGACGCCACGGCAAATGCCATCGCGTCGCAGATTGTTGCTCGTGGGGCTCGCTATCTCGAGGCGCCAGTTTCCGGAACCAAGAAACCGGCTGAAGATGGCACGCTGATCATTCTTGCCGCAGGCGATCGCGGCCTGTATGACGAAGTTGCACCCGCGCTGGACAAACTCGGCAAGAAGCGCCTTTTCCTCGGCGAGGTTGGGCAAGGGGCGCGCATGAAGCTGGTTGTGAACGCGATTATGGGATCAATGCTCGCCGCGCTCGGCGAAGGCTTGGCACTCGGGCTCAAAGGCGGGCTTGACGGCACAGAAATCCTTGATGTTCTCGACGCCGGCGCGATGGCCTGTCCCATGTTCCGCGGCAAAGGTCCCATGCTTCTGTCCGGGGAGTACCCGACGAGCTTCCCGCTGAAACATATGCAGAAGGACCTGCGACTGGCGCTCGCGTTGAGTGAAAAGCTGGATCAGAATCTGGCGCTGACGGCAGCGAGCAACGAGTTGTTCAAGCGGGCCCGTATCGCCGGGCACGGCGACGAGGATATCGGCGCAGTCTTCAGCGCGATCCGCTAGACTGGTTCGTGTGAATTGATCATCCGACCGGTCTCAACTGCTGGTCGTTCAAACGGCAGTTTTGTCGGGTGAACGACTGTCGGCAGTTGGTCGATTGAACGCATACGACATCCCCGTCAAAGGCAGGCACCAGTGCAGTGTTCGGGGCCTGCCGTTACTCACGTTCTTCTACATACTCCGGTACTTCAGGAAGCAAGCGCTGTTTCCTGTTCCGACAGCGAATGCCCCATGCGGTATAGACCGGTGACGACGTTGATGCCCCCCTGTGCCTCGATTTTCTCCACGGCGAGGCTGTGTGCGGCGACATCAGCAACGGCCTTCTCGTCGTAGCCGGTAACGAGGATGACCCAATCCACGCCGCTGTCCTTGCCGCGGATGCGTTGTTCCTGCGTCATCTCCGGGGTCAGTGCAGCTTCGAACAGGTGGGCGCTGGTCAGCCCCGGCGTGCCAGGGAGGGCGGGCAGGGCGTTGGTGGTAAGCCAGTCGCGTAGCGCGGCTTCGCGGGCCGGATCCGGGCTGAGGCGAATCAACAGGCCGCAGGTGCCCAGACCGAATCCGTGGCTGTAGGCGACGCGGCAGAAGCCGCGGTTCATGCCGCGGTAGTTCGGCATCATGCGCGAGGTCCACTGGCTGGGGGAGTTCAGCCGTTCGAGATAGGGCTTGGAAGCCAGCGTGTCGAGGTCGGTGACCTCATACATGACGAAGTAGCGTTGGCCGTCGCCGATGTTCGTCCAGCGTGACCCGCGCAGGAAGCCGGGAATCGACATGCGCTCGTTCAGGTGTTCCAGCGAGTGCCAGTTGTCGTGCTCGACGATCGCTTCCGGAACGATGTCGAACGCGAGGATCATTGCAGCCTTGCCGAGTAGTGCCATTTCAGCTCCTGTACGATGTCTTCCATAAGGTGAAATTACGCCTTTGCGGCTTCGGGCTCGGGCGTGATCGGTGCCGGTTGGCGGATGTTCGGCAGGAACACCGCCAGCAGGCCAAGCAACGGCAGATAGGCGCAGAGCCGGTAAACCGCGACGATTCCCCAGTGATCGGCCAATTGCCCGAGGACGGCGGCGCCGATACCGGCGAGCCCGAAGGCCAGTCCGAAAAACAGGCCGGATACCGTGCCAATTCGGCCGGGGAACAGTTCCTGTGCATAAACGAGAATCGCGGGGAACGCCGAGGCCAGCATGAAGCCGATGATCATCGTCAGGATGATCGATACCCCAGGGCCGACGTGCGGCAGGGCAAGCGTGAACGGTGCGACGCCGAGGATGGAAACCCAGATCACCTGTCGGCGCCCGATACGATCGCCAATCGGCCCGCCAAGCAACGTGCCGGCGGCCACGGCGGCGAGGAAGTAGAACAGGTGGTACTGCGCAGCTTCGGTGCTCAGACCGTACTGATGCATCACGTAGAAGATCAGGTAGCTGTTGATGCTCGCAAGATAGAAGAATTTGGAGAAGATCAGCGCCAGGAGCACGGCCAGCGTGCGCAGCACGTGGCTGCGCGGCAGCGCGTGGCCGGACGATAGCGGTACCTTGGACGGTTGGCGTTGCTGGTGACGGTACCAGCGGCCGATGCCGATCAGCACAACCATTGCCAGCAGGGCGATCAGCGAGAACACCGCGATGCTGCGCTGTCCGTGCGGAAGCACGATCCAGGCGGCGAGTAGGGGGCCTGTTGCCGAGCCGGCGTTGCCGCCGACCTGGAAGATCGATTGTGCCAGCCCGTGTCGTCCGCCCGAGGCCATGCGGGCGACTCGTGCTGATTCCGGGTGGAAGATCGATGAACCGGTCCCGACCATCGCCGCGGCGAGCAGTACTGTGGGGAACGTGCCGGCCTGCGAAAGCGTGAGCAGACCAATCAGGGTACAGCCCATGCCGACGGCCAGCGAGAAGGGCTTCGGTCGCCGGTCGGTGTAGTAACCAACGACCGGCTGCAGCAGCGAGGCCGTGCATTGGAAAGAGAGGGTGATCAGGCCGATCTGCGCGAAGCTCAATCCCAGCCCGCTCTTGAACAGCGGGTAGATGGCCAGCATCAGCGACTGGATCGT
>QKII01000288.1 GCA_003249625.1 Propionivibrio sp.
GAAGCCGTTGTTGAGCAGCGTCGGGCATTCGGCAGCCTCGACTGCAACGATGCGCGCGCCGAGTTGCTGCTTGAGATGGTCACCAGCCGCCAGCGTCCCC
Organism: Propionivibrio sp.; assembly: GCA_003249625.1. Next base: position 101 of record QKII01000288.1, read on the forward strand.
CCCGAGCCGGACGCCGAGACGTAGGCGGCGAGCTTCGCGCCCGGCCTGCCCTGCGACAAGGCCTTGAACAGAGTCTCGAGCGCCGCGCCGGTGCAATTGCGGTGAATCAGATAATTTCCGAATTCACAGAACTGGTTGAAGATGATATTCGCCGGGTCGCGGTCGAGTTCGGCGCAAGTGTCGTAGATCTCCTTGACGTTGCTCTCGGAGCCAGGCGTACGCACGATGTCCGACGGATCACTGACCCACCGGTCGAGCCAGTCGAAACGTTCCTTGCTCATGTTCTCGGGCAACACGGCGGTACCGCGGCAGCCGAGAATGCGCGAAATGGCCACGCCACCGCGGCAGTAGTTCCCGGTCGACGGCCACACCGCGCGATGGCGCGTCGGATCGAATTGCCCGGTGACCAGCCGCGGCACCAGGCAGCCGTAGGCGGCCAGCACCTTGTGCGCATTGATCATCGGGAAACGGTTGCCGAGGGCGAGAACGATGCGCGCCTTGACGCCTGTGAGTTCGGGCGGCAGTTCCACATGATCCGGAACATCGACAAGGCCGGTGCGCGTTCCGTCGTTGAACCAGTGCACGCGGAACAGATTCAACGGATGCGGCGTATCCGGGTCGACATCCTTCAACCTTGCACGGATCGCCGCCGGAATGGTGGATGGATCCTTGAGTTGGCCGATGGTCGGCAAGAGCACACCAGCCTCCTTGAAACGGGCAATGGTGTTTTCATATACGGCGGCGTCCACTACCGTGCGTTCAAGTCCCAAGCGTGCCATTACGAGATCCCTTTAGCGGAAAAAAGACCGGGGATTATAGGCACGATGTGAGGAATGGATGAAACACTGCCTCCGGGAAACGCCAGCCGGACAACCCCGAAGAGTCATCCATAACAAATTGATTTATTTGAACTTAATGATTTTTCAGCCGGAGCCGTGTGGAATTTTTTTGCGAATGACGACACAAAATAAAGAAATGATTCACCTCGTCCGATCCTTGCTGAACCTTCGATCCCCTGACTGACCAATCATTTTTCGTCGATCGGAACTTGCATGCCCGTCTTGATCCGATCCATCGCCACCAGCGTCTTGAATGCCCTCACGTTTTCGTCGCCGTGAAACAGACTACGGGTCAATTCGACGTACTGCTCCATGTCTCGTACCAGAAGAATCAGAACAAAATCACACTCACCCGCGACGTAGTAGCACTGCTGAACCTGCGGGCACGCCTTGAAATTTCGCACCATATCGTCCATCAGATCGGCGCGCTCTCTCTCGACCTGTACCTCGACGATGATGGTCAGATCGTAGCCGACAGCCTTGGGGTTGATGCAAGCGGTGTACCGCTCGATAACCCCGGTACTGGAGAGCAATTTGAGTCGGCGATTCACCGCAGCGGTAGAAAGGTTCGCTCGCGCGCCCAACTCGCTCTGAGCAATCCGCGCGTCACTCTGGAGCGAGGCCAGAAGGGCACGGTCGAAGCCGTCGAGTTTTGTCGTCATGTTGAAATTTATTCCGTTACTAATGGAAACATGAGTAATAACTTCATCCATAAAGCCCCTAATAGATAAAAACTCCGGAGCTGGCGAAATATTATTTCAATCGTCAGTATTACCTCAAGGGAATGATCATGTACATCCGCAACCCCCACGCCAAACGCTGCGCCTATGGCGCAGATTTTCGTAAGGTTCTGAGCCTGGCGGCTGGACGCGATAGCCACGCCCGGCTGGCGAGCTGGAACCACCTGTCCCCCTGCCCGACACCAGCGTGGTCGATGAGCGGCCTGGCAATGACCCTCGGCGTTGGTAGCATTACCCTGAAGGACGAATCCGCGCGATCCGATCTGGGGAGCTTCAAGGCGCTCGGCGCTCCCTACGCACTGATCCAGCTTATTTCGCGCCGCTGGTCAGGGCTCAGATGGACCGCAGCCGAACTATTCTCGGGGCAACATGCCGCTTCGCTGAAAGATTTCTGCGTCATTACCGCGACGGATGGCAATCACGGACGGGCGCTCGCCGCCGCGGCGCAGAGCGTCGGATGTCGTTGCGTCATTGTCCTTCACGCCAACGTCAGTACCGAGCGGGAAGACGCCATCGCCGCCCTTGGCGCCGAGATCATTCGCATCTCGGGGAACTACGACGAATCGGTGAACGAAGCTGCTCGCCTTGCTCGAGCCAATGGCTGGGAGGTTGTTTCGGACACATCCTACGAAGGCTACGAAGAGGTGCCGCGTGACGTCATGCAGGGCTATGGCGTCATCGCGGAAGAGCTTCTAAGCGGCTTGCCGGATAGCGAATGCCCCTACACACATGTCTTTCTGCAAGGTGGCGTCGGCGGGCTGGCCGCGGGCGTCATCAGTCATTTCTGGGAGCGTTATGGCGAGAAACGGCCAACGTTCGTCGTAGTCGAACCGGAACAAGCCGACTGCCTCTACCAGAGCGCCTTGCACGGCTTCCCGAGCCGAGCAACAGGAAGCGTCGATTCGGTCATGGCGGGACTGGCCTGCGGTGAAACATCCCCCCTGGCATGGCGTTTTCTTCAGCCGGCGGCAGATATTTTCATGACGATTACGGATGCAGAAGCAGAGAGTGCCATGAGGGTATTGGCAAGCGGCGCACAAGGCGACGTTCCCGTCATCAGTGGAGAATCAGCCGCCGCGGGTTACGCCGCGCTGCAAAAACTGTCACGCGATCCCAATTTGAAACAGGAGGCAGGTTTGAACACCGCATCCCATGTACTGCTCATCAGCACCGAGGGCGCCACGGCTCCTGGTACCTACATGCGCATTGTAGGAAAGCGCCATGAAGCCGTCGCTTTGACTCAGAAGGCTTGGCTTGAACAGCATCGTTGCCAGATGGCACGGTAAATGAACTACTCCGATGCGTTGGCTTCGACCCAGCGGGAGAACGCGGCCATAATGCTCTTCAGGAACGCTGCGCTGCTCTCATTAATCAAGTTGCCGCTCTCGTCGAACAGCTTGTCTGCTCCGCCGATGTAGGCTTCCGGTTGCTGCATGGCGGGCACATTGAGGAACACCAGCGATTGTCGCAAATGATGGTTTGCGCCAAAGCCGCCAAGAGCACCAGGTGACACGCTGATGACCGCCCCGGGCTTACCACTCCAGACGCTCTGTCCGTAAGGGCGGGAGCCTACATCGAGCGCGTTCTTCAGCGCGGCCGGTACCGAGCGATTGTATTCCGGGGTCACGAAGAGAACGGCATCCGCCGCCTTCACCGCCAGCCGGAAGGCGTTCCAGGATTGATGATCAGGAGAGTCGTCATCAGGGTTGTACAACGGCAGTTGGCCAATTTCCACGATTTCCAGTTCAAGTTCCGCTGGAGACAGGCCGATCAAGGCCTTGGCGACCTTTCGATTGATCGAATCCTTGCGGAGACTACCTACGAGCACGACAACCTTGCGCTTCTCTTTCATTGTTTCCTCCTTTTTGATCAAGACATGACGTGAATGGACGACGAATACACGTTTTGTTTGACCATCCGCCCCGCGCCGGTTCCATCCAATTTGTTGCGGAACGTATCAGTTGGGTGCCGATGCGTATCCGGGCGGGATAGACGTGCCAATCGCCACCTCGAACGCTCCAACGTCAATGGCGGCGGCAACTACCTTTCCAGCTTTTCAGGATGCTGAAAAGAAAGGCGTGACTCCTCGCGCCACCCTGTCGAAAAAGCCTTTGCAGCAGAAAAAAAGGCTCGAAAATCGGTCTCGAAACCGTAAGGATCGGCGAGAAATTCCTCGATGCCGCCGCCGAGCGGATTGACGCGGCTGATGCGATGGACAGCCATGCGGTCGATTACCTGGCCGACCGAAGCGATGTTCCGGTAGGAGCCGAGCCAGTCGTAGCGGCGCATCAGATCGGCGATCTCGCGCGCCTTTTCCGGCAACTGCGCGGCGTGTGCATCCAGCGCCGCATAGAGGCGTGCAGCATAGTCGTCGAGTGGTTCGGCACAATAGTCGGCCCAATCGCGGGCGAGCAAATGGTCGTAGAAGAGATCGACGAGCACGCCGCCAACGCGCCGCCGTCGTGCGCTGACCCTCGCGCGACTCGCGATGAACGCAGTGTGTCGATCGGCGAAACTGTCGATCGCCCGGTGCAATGCGACGCCTGAAGCCAGCGCCGGCGGCAACCCGGCCGGCAGAGGCCCCTTGACGAAGTCGCCGAGAACGCCGCCGACGCGGTCGGCCTCGGCGTCCCCGGCAAGGAGAGCATGGGCAAGAAAGTTCATGCTACATCGAGACGTCCAGGCGTCCCGGCAGAACCTTCACGCCCGAAATCTGCTTGCCGATGAGGCTGTCGGTCCTGTAGATCTCGACACCTTCGAGGCGCGGCAGAACGGCCTGGTTGACGAGCGCCTTGAGCAGCGCAATTTCCTTCTCTTTGACTCCGGGCGCGTTGAGCGAGAGGAGCGACATGTGCGTCGCATGCAACGATCCTGTCGCCTGCCGCCACTGGGGGGTCATGTCGGCACAGATTGCGACGTCTCCAGGAATCACTTTGGCACGCACGGTGGAGCAGAATGTCGCGTGGCCATCGAGCAGCGTGATCTTCGGATCGAGTACCTGCACGTCGCGGTGTTGTTTTTCGGCCAGTTTCTGCGCGACGAAGTGGTTGACTGCGCTTTCCGGGATGTCGATGGCCTGAGCTGAAAAGCTGCCCGAAAGCAATGACAACAGAACAAGCGCCTGGCTGCGGATTATCCTCTTGCGCCGTTGTTCACGGCACTTGCGCGCAATAGAAGCAGCGACGAAAATCGGTCGGTTCATGGTTGCCGGATCGAAAAATGAAAACCTATCTCAACAGAAAAAACGGGAAACGCTACATTGTCCTCGCCGAGGGCATTGATTGCACCAACGCCCGCGACGGAACTCGGGTCATCGTATACCACCCGGAGGAAAAGCCTGAACTGATCTGCGTCCGCGAGAAAGCCGAATTTCTCGTCAAATTTGATCCGGAACCGGCTCAATAATTCCGCTGACTGGCGTTTTCCGCGCTCACGAAAATCCACCAGAGATGGGGGTGAATACCTTAAAAACAAGAACTTGAAAATACGCGCAGAGCACCTTAACTAAGGTACAAGAGGGAAAGATCAGCCCCTCGCAACCCAGAAAGGAGCTCTGCATGTATTACCGTTCATTGTTCCCCCGCGACCTGTTCGCGGAACTTGACCGGCTGCAACGCGAACTTCAGCAGTCGGTCGACCCCAACCCCAATATCCGCGGCCTGACCCGTGGCTTTCCTGCACTGAACATCGGCGGCACACCGAAGACGGTGGATATCTACGCCTTCGCTCCGGGCATCGACCCGGCGACGCTGGACGTGCAACTGGTCAAGGGCATGCTCACCATCATAGGCGAGAGAAAGATTGACCCGGTGCCAGAGAAAGCGACGCTGCATATCGACGAACGCTTCGCCGGCCGCTTCCGCCGTGTTGTCTCGCTACCGGACGACGCCGATCCAAACGCGATCGAGGCAAAGTACAAGGACGGCGTGCTGCACGTTCGCATCCAGCGCAAGGAAGAAGCGCAGCCGCGACGCATCAACATTCAGTAAGGAGGAGACCATGAGCGAAAACAACGCCGTTGCGAAATCCAGCGAAACCCGGCGTGATGAAGCCGCCCTTTTGCCGCCGACCGACGTGATCGAGGACGCTGGTGGCATCACGCTTTATGCAGACTTGGCGGGCGTGCCGAAGGACAGGCTCAGCCTGCAGGTCGAGGCCGACACGTTGACGATCGAGGGCGAAGTGGCACTGGACGTACCGGAAGGAATGGAGTCGAGCCATGCGGAAGTAAACCTGCCACGCTACCGCCGGGTCTTCACCCTGTCGCGCGAACTCGATTCGAGCAAGGTCAGCGCCGAATTCAACCAGGGCGTGCTCAAACTGCGCATACCCAAGGCCGAACACGCGCAGCCTCGCCGCATCGAGATTCAGGTCGCCTGATGCCGAACTGAGCGCCGCGTGCGCTCCCCTCACCGTTCAAGGAGCGAAGACATGAATCTGGGAACGATCAAGGATGGTTTTGGCTCGCTTTGGGACAATCTGGCCGAGGGGTGGAAGCATCTCACCCAGTCGGCCTCCGGCGCCCTGACTCGTTTCAAGCCGGACGAAACGACTGACCTCCCTGCGAAGTCCGAGGTGGACGACGCATTTTTCATGACCAGCCACCACTGGTCGATGCTCGGCGGCGACGTGTTCGAGGACGAAAAGCGCGTCGTCGTGCGTCTGGAGGTTCCCGGTCTGGACAAGCAGGATATGAGCATCGAGGCGCATGATGACGCCCTGATCATTTCTGGCGAAAAGCGCTTCGAGCGCGAAAGCACCGAAGGCCGCTGGCGGGTGATGCAGTGCGCCTACGGCAGCTTCCGCCGCGTCGTCCCGCTCAACGTACCTGTCCTCGCGGACAAGGCCAACGCCTCGTACAAGAATGGCGTACTCCGCGTCGAACTGCCCAAGGCCGCGCCGGGCGAACCGAAGACGGTAACGATACGGGTGAAATAACCGTTCTTTCCCGTTACGCGCCGACCCGCCACTCAAGACGCGGCCAACCGCGGTCGATAGCAATGGCGGCGAGGCGCGCATCGGGGTTTACCGTCACAGGTTCATCGACCGACTCGAGTAACGGCAGATCGTTGGCCGAGTCGGAGTAAAAAACCGTCGCGGAAAAATCACTCAGCGCACGGCCGGAGCGTTC
>QKII01000130.1 GCA_003249625.1 Propionivibrio sp.
CGATGAGGCGATGCTGAACGCACTGAAGGAGCAAGGTGTGGAACTGGCCTGGCTGACGCTGCACGTTGGCGCTGGCACCTTCCAGCCTGTGCGGGTGCATAACGTTGCAGAACATCGCATGCATTCCGAACGCTTCGACATTCCGCAAGCCACCGTCGACGCCATCGCCCGCACGCACGCCCGCGGCGGCCGCGTCATCGCTGTGGGTACCACCAGCCTGCGCGCGCTCGAAGCCGGAGCGCAGCCCGGCGAATTGCGGAGCGGTCCGGCGGAAACCGATATTTTCATCACGCCCGGCTACCGCTTCAGCGTGGTTGACCGGCTGATCACTAATTTCCACCTGCCCAAGTCGACGCTGCTTATGCTCGTCTCGGCTTTCGCCGGTTGCGCTACCATACGCGCCGCCTACCGCCACGCCGTGGCGCATCGTTACCGCTTCTTCAGCTACGGCGACGCCATGCTTCTGGAAAGAGACGACCATGCAGTTTGAACTCCTGACCACCGACGGCAACGCCCGCCGCGGCCGCCTGACTCTCGCCCACGGTGTCGTCGAGACGCCGGTATTCATGCCGGTCGGCACCTACGGCACTGTCAAGGCGATGACCCCGCGCGACCTCGACGAGATCGGCGCGCAGATCTGCCTCGGCAACACCTTCCACCTGTGGCTGCGGCCGGGACTGGAGGTGGTCGGCGCGCACGGCGGCCTGCACGGGATGATGGGCTGGAACAAGCCGATCCTGACCGACTCGGGTGGTTTCCAGGTTTTCTCGCTCGGCGCGTTGCGCAAGATCACCGAGGAAGGTGTCAAGTTTTCTTCGCCGATCAACGGCGACAAGCTGTTCCTCACCCCTGAGGAGTCGATGCGCATCCAGCACGTGCTGAACTCGGACATCGTGATGATCTTCGACGAGTGCACGCCCTACCCGGCCAGCCGCGATCAGGCCGCCGAATCGATGCGCCTGTCGCTGCGCTGGGCGCAACGCTCGCGCGACGAACACAACCGCCTCGGCAACGCGAATGCGCTCTTCGGTATCGTCCAGGGTGGGATGTACGAGGACCTGCGCGACGAGTCGCTGGCCGGCCTCGCCGGAATCGGCTTCGACGGTTTCGCCATCGGCGGCCTGTCGGTCGGCGAACCGAAGGAGGACATGGCACGCATCCTCGCGCACACCGCGCCCCGCCTGCCGACCGCCAAGCCGCGCTACCTGATGGGCGTCGGTACGCCGGAGGATCTGGTACACGGCGTACAGGCCGGCATCGACATGTTCGACTGCGTGATGCCGACGCGCAACGCGCGCAACGGCCACCTGTTCACCCGCTACGGCGACGTGAAGATCCGCAACGCACGCTACAAGAACGATACGCGACCTCTCGACGAATCGTGCGACTGCTATACCTGTCGCCATTTCAGCCGCGCTTACCTGCACCACCTGTTCCGCGTCGGCGAAATCCTCGGCGCGCAACTGAACACCATCCACAACCTGCGCTATTACCAGACGCTGATGGGCGAACTGCGCGAGGCGATCGTGGCGGGACAACTGCCCGAACACGTCGCCCGTTTCCACGCCGATCGTGCCCGTGGGCCGGCCTGACCACCCCGGTGATACAATGGCCCGTTAAATTTCCAGTCACACTGACTGCGACTGTTGTTCCATCAACCAACCAGGAGACATTACTGTGCTGATCAGCAACGCCTACGCTCAAGCCGCCGCCGGAGGACCCATGGAAAGTGCGATGCAGTTCCTGCCGATCATTCTGATGTTCGTCGTGCTTTACTTCCTGATGATCCGCCCGCAACAAAAAAAGGCCAAGGAACACAAGGCACTGCTCGACGCTCTGGGCAAGGGTGACGAAGTCGTCACTGCCAGCGGTATGGCTGGCCGCATCACCAAGGTCGGCGACGACTACGTGACCGTCGAAATTGCCGCGAACGTCGAAGTGCAGATGCAAAAGCAATCCATCGCCGTCGTCCTGCCCAAGGGCACACTGAAAAACCTGTAAGGAACGGAACGCGGGGGCTCACGGGCCCCCGTCCTGTTTTTTCCCTCCTTACTCCTTACTCTTCACCGAAAAATGAATCGCTACCCGCTCTGGAAATACATTACCGTCGTCGTTGCGCTGCTGATCGGTTTCATCTACACCTTGCCAAATTTCTTCGGCGAGTCCCCCGCCGTCCAGGTTTCCAGCGCCAAGGCCACCCTGAAGGTCGACACCAAGACGCTCGGTCTTGCCGAAAGCACGCTGCAAACAGCCGGCATCGAAACGAGCGGACTCTTCCTCGACGCAAACGGCGTCAAGGTTCGCCTGAAGGATACGGACACGCAACTCAAGGCCAAGGATCTTCTCGAAAAGGCCTTCAATCCGAACCCGGCAGATCCGCAGTACGTCATCGCCCTCAACCTCCTCTCGAGTTCCCCGAAGTGGCTGACCGACATGGGCGCGCTGCCGATGTACCTCGGACTCGACCTGCGCGGTGGCGTGCACTTCATGCTCCAGGTTGACATGAAGGGAGCGCTGACAAAGCGCCTGGACGCCGTCAGTGCCGATCTGCGCAGCCTTTTCCGCGACAAATCGATCCGTCATGGAGGGGTCAATCGCGAGGGCGAGCGCATCAGCATCCGCTTCCGCGACGAGGAAACGCGCGGCAAGGCCCGCATTGTTCTCCAAGACAACCAGCCTGAACTGGCGGTGATCGAACAGGGCGACGGTAGCGACTTGCGTCTGATCGCCACGCTGAAGCAGACGGCGATCCTTAAACTGCAGGAATCTGCGATCAAGCAGAACATGGGTACGCTGAACAACCGGATCAACGAGCTTGGTGTTGCCGAGCCGGTCATCGCCCAGCAGGGCGCCGACCGCATCGTCGTGCAATTGCCCGGCGTGCAGGACACGGCCAAGGCCAAGGATATTCTTGGCCGCACCGCCACGCTGGAAATCCGCCTTGTCGACGATACGCCGGGATCGCTGGAAGCCGCGATCGCCGGCCAGGTTCCGTTCGGGACGGAACTCTACACCGAGCGTGGCGGACGTCCGTTGCTGGTGAAGAAGCAGGTTCTGCTCACTGGCGACCGCCTCACCGACGCCCAGCCGGGATTCGACAACCAGACGCAGGAGCCGGCGGTGCACCTCACGCTCGACTCTGCTGGTGCGCGCATCTTCAAGGACATTACGCGTGAGAACGTCGGCAAGCGCATGGCCATCCTCCTGATCGAAAAAGGCAAGGGCGAAGTCGTCACGGCACCGGTCATCCGGACCGAGATCGGTGGCGGCCGCGTGCAGATTTCGGGCTCGATGAGCACGGTTGAAGCCAACGACACGGCCCTGCTGCTGCGCGCCGGTTCGCTGGCCGCACCGATGGAAATCGTCGAGGAACGCACCATCGGCCCGAGCCTTGGCGCCGAAAACATCAAGAAAGGTTTCGACTCGACGATCTGGGGCTTCACCACGATCGCAGTCTTCATGACCGCCTACTACCTGCTGTTCGGCCTCATCTCAGTCACTGCGCTGGCAGCCAACCTGCTGTTCCTCGTGGCCCTGCTATCGATGCTCCAGGCGACACTGACGCTGCCCGGCATCGCCGCCATCGCCCTGACCCTCGGCATGGCCATTGACGCCAACGTGCTGATCAACGAACGTATCCGCGATGAATTGCGTAACGGCTCCCCGCCGCAGACGGCAATCCACACCGGCTACGACCGCGCCTTCGACACGATTCTCGACTCGAACATCACGACGCTGATTGCCGGCATCGCACTGCTGATCTTTGGTTCCGGCCCGGTGCGCGGCTTCGCCGTGGTGCACTGTCTGGGCATTCTGACCTCGCTGTTCTCGGCCGTCGTCGTCTCGCGCGCCTTGGTCAACCTTGTCTACGGTCGTCGCAAGGTCAAGTCGCTGTCCATCGGGCAGGTCTGGAAGCCGGGCGTCAACACAACAGCCTCGAAGTAAGGAAAAAAGGAAACGCACGATGGAATTTTTCCGTATCAAGAAAGACATTCCCTTCATGCGCCATGCGCTGGTGTTCAACGTCATTTCGTTGATCACCTTCCTGCTGGCGGTCTTTTTCCTCGCGACGCGTGGCTTGCATCTTTCGGTCGAATTTACCGGCGGCACGCTGATCGAGGTCAACTATGAGCAGGCGGCCGACCTCGGCCAGATCCGCGAAGGGCTCAGCAAGGCCGGCTACAATGACATCACCGTCCAGAACTTCGGTTCCAGCCGCGACGTAATGATCCGCTTGCCGCTCAAGGCGGAACAGAACTCGGCGAAGATCGGCGAGGCGGTCATGGGAGTGCTTAATGCCGAAGCCCCGGGCGCCAGCCTGCGCCGGGTCGAATTCGTCGGCCCCCAGGTCGGCAAGGAACTCGCTGAAAACGGTGCGCTCGCACTGCTGCTAGTGGTACTCGGAATCGTCATTTACCTCGCTATGCGCTTCGAATGGCGCTTCTCGGTCTCGGCAATCGTCGCCAACCTGCACGACGTGATCATCATCCTCGGCTTCTTCGCTTTCTTCCAGTGGGAATTCTCGCTTTCGGTCCTGGCTGCCGTGCTGGCCGTTCTTGGCTACTCGGTCAATGAATCGGTAGTGGTCTTCGACCGCGTTCGCGAAACGTTCCGCAAGGTGCGCGGACTGACGACGCCGCAGATCCTAGACCATGCCATTACCAGCACCATCTCGCGCACCGTCATCACCCATGGCAGCACGCAGGTCATGGTGCTGTCGATGCTGCTGTTCGGCGGCGAAACGCTGTACTACTTCTCGCTGGCCCTGACCATCGGTATCTGTTTCGGCATCTACTCGTCAGTCCTCGTTGCCAGCCCGCTGGTCATGTGGCTTGGCGTCTCGCGGGAGCACTTCGTAAAGCCGAAGAAACACATCGAAGGCGCCAACGAGGACGGAGCCGTCGTCTGAACAAATTTGGAATGGCCGTGTCCTAATGGACGTAACAGACGGGCGCCTGATCGGCGCCCGTTTTTTTCGCCCGGAGGAATGAGATGAACGAAGCCATACCCGCCCGCATCAAGTTGTGGGATCTGCCGACCCGGCTTTTCCACTGGCTGCTCGTCGTACTGGTGATCGCCGCGGTAATCACCGGCAAGATCGGCGGCAACGCCATCGTCTGGCATGGCCGGATCGGCTTGGCCATTCTCGCCCTGCTCGCCTTCCGGCTCGCCTGGGGCTTCGTCGGCCCAACGCCGGCACGTTTCGCCAGCTTTTTCCCGGCACCGGAAGCAATCGCCGCCCACATGCGCGGCAGCTGGCGCGGGATTGGCCATAATCCGCTCGGCGCCCTGTCGGTCCTTGCGCTACTTGCATTCTTGGTCGCACAGGTTGGCACCGGACTGTTCGCCAACGACGACATAGCCTTTCGCGGCCCGCTCTTCGAACTCGTGAGCAAGGAATGGAGCGATACGCTAGGGGGCTACCACCGTCTGTCGATCAACGTCCTGATCGGCTTGATCATCCTGCATATCGTCGCGATTGCCTATTACGCGCACGTGAAGAAGGAGAATCTGGTCAAGCCGATGATCGATGGCTGGAAGACCGTCGAGCCGGAAGACGCAGTTACTCCGATCCAGGGCGGCGGGATCATCGCCCTGATCTTCGCAGTCGGTGTGGCGAGTGCCGCCGCTTATGCCGGCTCGGGGCTATGGATCCCCCCTCCCGAACCGCCCCCGGCAGCAGCAACACCGCAAACACCGGCTTGGTAAGACTACAAACGGACGACCGCGACGCGCCCCCCCATACGATTCGTCAGTTTCGGAAATTGTCGTGACACGCTTTGCAAGTCCCGCCAGTCTTGCCAAATTGCGCCTGAATCGCCGCCTTGTCGCCCGTCGCCGCGACCTTGGCGAGCTCATTGGCTTCCTTGTTGAAATTCATAGCCAGTTCGCGGACCTTGTCCTGCTGCTGAAAGAATTCCGCCTTGACGCGGGTCTTTTCTCTGCCGACATCCTTGTCCGTACCCGGACCGAACAACGCTCCAAGTCCGGAATTGGCAACCGCAGCCACGGCATTGGCCGCTGCTTCCGTCTGCTCCTTGTTGAAGCTCCCATCCAGGTTGGCCTTGATCTTGCCCATGTTCCACGACATGAAGCTGTACGCCGACTTGCGATACTTGATCATTTCTTCCGGTTTCAACGCCTGCTGCGCCATGGCGGCTCCGGCGAAACTCACGAGAACGAGCATTGCGAGGGTTTTCTTCATGATTCATCTCCACAGAGCGTACTAACCGAGCGGTCAAAAAAAATCGGGGCATGAACTGCCCCGACCATACAACATCCGTTAGTCAGCGATGAACTTCATAAGTTCGCCACCGAATCTACCCTGCTTATATCAGACGGCGAAAACGTGCTTGACCCGCAAGGTTCTCTTTTCGTCGGCCAGTGCGATCAGCCGGTCGATGTTCGGATGCTTGCCCGGATTCTGTTTCGCATCTTCGGTATGCTCGGCGTAGAGTTCCATTCCCTTGCGGGCGGCATCCGGAGTAATGGCGCCGTAGGTCTGCCCGAGATGGTTGTAAACAGCCAGGGATCCCTGGCTTCCTGCCTTGTTTTCGATCACCGCGACGACGTTGCCTTCAGTGTCGAGCAGGTTGATCGCCGCGAGATGTGAAATCCCGGGCAACTTTTTCAGGTTATCGGAAAATTGCGACATGACGCGCCCTCAGATCCGGCGCGCCAGTTCGGTTGCCTTGCCGGTGTAATCCCACGGCGTGAGCTTCAGCAACTCTTCCTTCGCCGCCTCGGGGAGTTCCAGCGTCTTCACGAACTCCTGCATGCCTTCGCGCGAAATCCGGTTGCCGCGAG
>QKII01000202.1 GCA_003249625.1 Propionivibrio sp.
GGTTCTTCGCGTACCTGCGCGGTCATGTTTTCTTTTTATCAGCAGGCTCGGACTGGCCTTTCTTCCATTTCTCATAGCACTCCAGGCCACAAAAATGCGCCACGTAATCCGTCGCCTCTGGAATTACGGCCTCGGTGACAGGCACTTCTTTCAGGCATACATCACACGCTACGGTCTTGGTCTCAGCAGAATTGTCTTTTGTAGTCATCACAACCTCCGACGCCAAGTCAATGGACGTGTTTTTATCGTAGTTAACGAATAGCCGATTGTCGATTCAGAAAGCGCCCCTGTAGCCCCCCTTCCGTCAGCCCCCATCTGCGCGCTGCATGGGGCCATGCCAAATCGGTATGAACGGGTCGGGCTCCACGTATTACATTACGCAGAAAATCGTGTTGTCGGGGGGATACCATGGGCTTTATTCTTTCCATCGATGTCGGGACCACGAACATCAAGGCGGCGCTGGTCGACGAGAGCGGCCAACTATGCAGTGATGCCTTGAACGTCAGCACGAACATCGAGGGCGACGCCAGCGGCCGCGCCGAACACGATCCACACAAGCTGCACGCGGCGCTGTTCGAAGTGTGCAGGCGTGCAATCGGCGACCGGGGCGCCGACGTCGAACTGCTCTCGCTGACCTCCTACCAGTTTGGTCTGGTTCTAGTGGACAAGGACGGCGCACCGCTGACCAAGATTTCGACCTTCGTCGACACCACCGCGCAATCGCATCACCCGCACTTCCTCGAAGCGATCGGGGATGTCGATGCCATGTACCGGCGCACCGGCTGCCCACCGATCTTCCAGTACCCGGCCAACCGCCTGCACCACATCCGCGCAACGAACCCCGACATCGCCGAGCGCACGGCGCACGTGCTCGACTCGAAGGCATTCCTGATGCACCTGCTGACCGGCGAGTACTTCACCGACTACAGCACGGCCAATTCGCTCGGCTGCCTCGGTGTTGACGGCCGCTGGGACACCGCAACCATCGCAGCAACCGGCTTCGAGCCCAGTCAGTTTCCGCGCGTGCTCAACGGTTTCACCGATCGTGCACCGCTGATGCCGGCGGTCTGCCGCGAACTCGGCCTCAGGAACGGCACGGCGATCTCGGCCGGCCTGTACGACGGCGCCGCCCTCGCCGCCGCAATGACCGGCTTCGCACCGGGCATCGGCGTCGGCAATTTCGGCACCTCGGGCATGTTCCGCGAGCCAACCGACGTGCCGATCGAAGACCTGGAAGGCGGCCTGATCCAGAGCTGCCTGCTGCGGCCCGGCCGCTTCTTCACCGGTTCCGGGATCAACAACTGCACAATCGCCACGAACATGCTGCTGGCGATCCTCGGCCTCGACCTGAACTTCCTGCGAGAGAAGGAACTCTCGGTGCCGGGCTCGCACGGAATCATGACCTTCCCCTACTTCACCGGCGAGCGCGACAAGCTGATCGGCAACATTGGCACCGGCATGGTATTCGGGCTCGGCGTCGCGAGTACCCGTGACGATCTGGCGCGCTCCTTCCTCGAAGGAGTGGCCTTTTCCTACCTACTGGTGAAGAGCCGCCTCGACCCGGACGACGAAATCACGCAATTCCGTCTCGGCGGCGGCGGCACGGCCAACCTGCCCTGGATGCAGATCATGGCCGACACGCTGAACCTGCCGATCTGCCTCACACAGAACCCGGAAATGGGCATCATCGGCGCTGCCAGCCTGGCCCGCCACGGCGAGGGCGACGACCTGCTGGCCGCCTCGCGGCAGATCATG
>QKII01000269.1 GCA_003249625.1 Propionivibrio sp.
GCTTCCTCGACCCGCCGCACGGCGATGATCTCCATGCCTGGGATTCCCTGTTTCGGTTTGTTGGCCTCGGGAATCATAGCCCGAGTGAACCCCAGTTTCGCCGCTTCGCGGAGCCGTTCCTGCCCGCGTGGAGCCGGCCGGATTTCCCCCGCCAGACCAACTTCACCAAATACTATAAGTTTATTAGGCAACGCCTTGTTTTTTAGAGAAGAAACAATCGACAAAAGAACGGAAAGGTCGGCCGCCGGCTCGGTGATCTTGACGCCGCCGACAGCGTTTACGAAGACATCTTGGTCAAAGCACAGGATTCCCGCATGGCGATGCAGCACCGCCAGCAGCATCGCCAGTCGTTGCGCGTCGAGACCGACGGTCAGCCGGCGAGGATTCCCATGCGCCTGATCGACGAGTGCCTGCACCTCAACCAGCAGCGGCCGTGTTCCCTCCTGCGTGACCAGAACGCACGAACCGGGAACCTCTTGCCCGTGCTGGGAGAGAAACATCGCAGAGGGGTTGTTAACTCCCTTCAGCCCTTTGTCGGTCATGGCAAATACGCCGATTTCGTTGACCGCTCCGTAGCGATTCTTCACCGCACGGATCAGCCGGAAACTGGAATGCGTGTCGCCTTCGAAATAGAGGACAGTGTCAACGATGTGTTCCAGCACCCGAGGACCGGCGAGCGCGCCTTCCTTGGTCACGTGCCCGACCAGGATCACCGTCACGCCAGTTTGCTTGGCCAACCGGGTCAACTGCGCAGCGCATTCGCGCACCTGAGCGACCGATCCCGGCGCTGAACTGAGTTGCTCCGACCAGAGCGTCTGGACCGAATCGATTACCGCGACTTGCGGTTGCTCCGCTTGCAACGTGGAAAGAATCTTTTCAAGGTTAATTTCCGCCAGCAATTTCAGGCGTCGGGTATCGAGTGCCAGTCGGCGCGCCCGCAAGGCAATCTGCTGACCAGACTCCTCTCCGCTAACGTATAGCACCTGGCTCGATTCACTAAGCGCTGTCAGCGCCTGCAGTAGCAAGGTGCTCTTGCCGATGCCTGGATCACCACCTATCAGGACAACGCCTCCAGCGACCAGTCCGCCACCGAGCGCACGGTCAAATTCCCCGATTCCCGTGGGCAAACGGTCCTCCTCACGTGCCTCGATCTCGGAAAGCGTCTGGACCGTGGCCGTTCCCGCCAGCGCTGCAAAGCGGCGCGAAGTCGCTGGCACGGTTTCGGCCAGCGTCTCCACGAGCGTGTTCCAAACTCCGCATCCCGGGCACTGCCCTTGCCATTTCGACGAGGTTGCGCCGCACTCTGTACAGGAATAGACCGTCTTTGACTTGGCCATAAACTACAGTCCCGTTTCTACGATGGGTACCCGTCGAGCCAATGCGCAGAACAGCTCATAACTGATCGTCCCCGCTGCAGCAGCGACTTCGTCCGCGGGCATGCCCTCGCCCCACAACACCACCGGGCTATCCACGCCCGCTTCGGGGATATCGGTGAGGTCGCACGCCAGCATATCCATCGACACACGGCCGACCGTCTTCGTACGCCGGCCATTAACGAGAATCGGAGTGCCACTCGGCGCATGGCGAGGATAACCGTCGGCATAACCGCAGGCCACGATGCCAATCCGGCTCGTCCGAACCGCTTCGAAGGTGCCACCGTATCCCACGCGCTCTCCGGGCTGAATTTCCTGAACAGCCAGGATACGACTGCTGAGGGTCATCACGGGGCGAAGCCCGAGGCTCTCGGCACTGACATCCGCGAAGGGACTGGCGCCGTAGAGCATGATGCCCGGCCGCACCCAATCGTGCCCTGTCAGCGGATAACGCATGATGGCGGCCGAGTTGGCCATGCAGACAGGAAGATTCCATCCCTCTGTCATCCGGTGAAAGCGTTCAAGTTGCCAGTCGATACCCCGCCCGCCATCTGCTTCGGCAAAATGCATCATCAGGGTTGCCGGTCCTACGGCGGTGTTTCGCGCCAATTCCTGCCGCAGCACCGGAATCTGGTCTGGAGTAAAACCGAGACGGTTCATCCCTGTGTTCAACTTGATATAGATCGGCATTCGTACCGGCAATGCCGCTGCCTGGATCATGTGCAACTGTTCGATACGATGAACCGCTACCGTCAGCCCGTATTCAGCACAAACCGGCAAATCGACGGGTTCGAAAAAACCTTCCAGCAGCAGGATAGGCTGGCGGAACCCTGCGTCACGCAACGCTACCGCTGCTTCGATTTCGAGCAGGGCGAACCCGTCGGCAGTTTCTCGCAGTGCGCTGGCCACCCGCATCAAGCCATGACCGTAAGCATCCGCCTTGACTACGGCCCAAGCCTTGGCGGCTGAATCGGGAGTGGCCACTCGGTGCTTGGCGACTAGGTAGTTATGTTGGACAGCGTTTACATCGATACGCGCTTGGATCGGGCGGGGCATGACTTTTCGGCCTTGTTGAAAATTCGAATGATTCGGACAGTCAGGAAATCAACTTGGCATTTTGCCTCAAAGATACGAGCATGTCTTTTCACGATGTGAAATCCTACGTGTATCTACTTATGAGTTTCGTGGTATAACGCCAGACTTGATAAAAAAGAGTGGTCGGATTTCGATGCCTTTCGGCTTCTATATCATCATGGCGGCGCAATTTTTTTCCGCGCTTGCCGACAACGCCTTGCTGATCGTCGCCATTGCTGCCCTGCGTGAAATGCACGCTCCCCCAGCCTACGAACCGCTTCTGAAGACCTTCTTCACCGTTTCCTATGTTGCGCTGGCGGCTTTTGTCGGGGCTTTTGCCGACTCGATGCCGAAAGGTCGGGTCATGTTCATCAGCAACGCCATCAAGGTTATCGGGTGCGCGATGATGCTCTTTCACGTTCATCCGCTGATAGCCTACGCTGTGGTCGGACTCGGCGCCGCCGCCTACTCTCCGGCAAAATACGGCATCCTTACCGAGTACCTTCCGCACCGCCTGCTTGTCATCGCCAACGGCTGGATCGAAGGCCTGACAGTTGGCGCCATCATCCTGGGCGTGGTGATCGGCGGCACACTGATCCAGCCTGGGGTAGCGCACAAGCTTCTCAGCTTCGACCTTCCTCTGATCGATACGGGTATCGATTCTGTTGGAGAGATGGCCCTCGGTTTCGTCGGCGTTTTCTATATCATTGCCGCCTTGTTCAATCTCCGTGTGCCGGACACAGGCGTCGACCATAAGGTACTGCACAAGAATCCGTGGTACCTGGTTCGCGAATTCAACCATTGTCTTGTACTGCTTTGGCGGGACCGCCTGGGACAGATATCACTAGCCGTAACGACACTCTTCTGGGGCGCGGGAGCAACCCTCCAGTTCATCGTAATCAAATGGGCAGAGGTGTCCCTTGGTCTCGGCCTGTCCAAATCGAGCATGCTGCAAGGAGTCGTTGCAGTCGGCGTTGCCATCGGCGCCATCACTGCGGCCAAGGCCATTACGCTGCGCAAATCAGTCAAGGTAATCCCTCTAGGCATTGCCATGGGGCTGATCGTGCTGGTCATGAACTTTGTTCACCACACCTGGATGGCTGTTCCCCTGCTGATATTCATCGGCGCCCTGTCCGGCTACTTCGTCGTGCCGATGAACGCCCTGCTGCAACATCGCGGCCACATCCTGATGGGCGCAGGCCACTCGATCGCCGTACAGAATTTCAACGAGAACCTGTCGATCCTGATCATGACTGGACTTTACTACCTGATGGTCAAGGCCAATCTGTCGATCTACTGGGTCATCACCCTGTTCGGGTTGTTCGTGAGTGGATCTATGCTTCTCGTCAAACGCCTGCATGAAGCCAACCAGCGCGAACACGACGACGTAATCCACCTGGACGACAACGGGGCACACTGAGCGATATTCGCTCGCGCTCCTGCCGTTATTACCTTTCGCGCGCTGATTTCATCAGCCCGCGCGCCCGACACAAGTCTTCCCAGGCCTTGGCCTTGTCCGGCAGGTTGCGCAACAGATAGGCCGGATGATAGGTAACCACCACCGGGATATCGCGCTCTCCGTCGCGATAAGCCAGCGTTTTCCCCCGCAAGCTGGCAAGCGAACCACTGTCGCCAAGTACCGAATTGACCGCCGCACGGCCAAGCAGCACGATAAGCTTGGGCTGGATCAGTGCAATCTGCCGCTGCAGGTACGGGAAACAGGCAGCCATTTCCGCCGTTTCCGGCGTCCGGTTTCCCGGCGGACGACATTTCACCGCATTTGCGATGTACACGTCTTCGCCTCGTTTGAGATCAATGGCCGCCAGCATGGCGTCGAGCAGTTTTCCCGCCTGCCCGACGAAGGGCTCGCCACGTGCATCCTCCTCGGCCCCGGGGCCCTCACCAATGAACAACCAACTCGCCTGCTCATCGCCCACGCCGGGGACAGCCTGTTTCCGCTGTGCACACAATCCGCAATTACGGCAGTCGGCAATGCAGTTGCGCAACGCATCCCAGTTCATTTGAGCAATGCCATCTGACGACCGCTGCGCCGATTCGTGTTGAATCAGCGCTCTTTCCTGAAAAGCAGTTCTCTCAGTAGAAGCAGAAGCGGTTGTCGAGACTTCTCGAACCTTCTCGGCAACAGACAAGCGCGCGATTTGCGGCCGGTCGCGTAGTATCCAAACCGGCGAAAGCCCCATTTCTTCGAGCAGTTCTTTTTGCGACAAGCTCATGCGCTTGCCTCGACCAAAACATGGGTAAGCACCAGTGCGTCTTCACGACCGGACGCTGCCGGGTAGTAGCCGCGCCGCACGCCGATCTGGACGAAACCGAAATGGCGGTAGAGCGCCAGAGCGCTGGTGTTTGACGGCCGCACTTCGAGCAGCAAGGTTACCGCCCGTCCACGCCGTGCAATTTCCATCGCGTGACGGAGCAACCGGGCACCAAATCCCAGCCCCTGACGCTTCTCGGCAACGCTGATGTTGAGCAAATGCGCCTCATCGACAGCCAGCATGAGCACGAAATACCCGACCAGTTCGCCGCCAATCCGACACACCCAGCAACTGTAACCGCTGGCGATCGAGTCGGCGAAGTTGGCTCGGCTCCAAGGATGCGAATAAACACGGTATTCAATCCGCAACACCTCGTCGAGATCGCGCTCGACCATCGGCATCAACTCAACCGCCGGCTCAAGGATGGCGTTCATTACGCCTTGCCTCCTTCGGCCAAACGCTCGGCGACAGTTTTTGCAACCTTGTCGCGAACGTAAAGCGGCGCGGCGTCAGCGGGATCAATACATTCACCGCGCTCCATGCGTGGGCCTGCAAGACGAGCCACGAGGCCGGCATGCGGCATGACTTCAGGTTTCCACGTCGACACCACCGTTCCAAGGCGTTCTCGCAATGCCGGATAGACGGAAATGCCATTCCCGCACGCGCACCATCCGGCTGAGTCGGGGAGTGGAACCGATTCCGGCGGATAAACCCCGATGTCACCCTGCACGACGCCGTTGACGAAAAGCCCGAAATACACCTCACCCATGCGCGCGTCGAGAGCCACAATGACCTGCTCGCACTCGACAGCGAGCGCCATCGCTTCCAGGGTCCCGACGCCTAGCAACGGAAAACCACGCGCGACCGCCAACCCTTGTGCGACACCACAGGACACACGAAGTCCGGTGAACGACCCTGGCCCCGCACCAAATGCAATGCCTTCGAGGTCCGCAAACGTCAGGCCTTCTTCTTTGAGCATGGCCTCGGCGGCTGGTAACAACGAGGCGGAATTGGACAAATCATCCGGACAACTGCGAGCAACAACACGCCCGTTGCTCCAAAGCGCGACAGAACCCGGATCGGTTGCAGTTTCGAGGGCAAGGATTTTCATGGGCCAGTATTTTACCCGCACTACCTTTCTCAGCCTCCCGCTTTTCGCGGGATCTCTTACCCTCATCGGGGTGGCTCAAGAGATGCAGACGCAATAAACCAAACGTTCCAGACTGTTACATACCGGTCAAAAAACCAGCGCGATAACGCCACAGATTCGCGACTGGACTCCCGATAAGATTCGAGCCGTCAACTAAATGAAATCACCATCAAGCGAAAGGAAGCAACCATGACCTCTTTGACCGATCTCGCCGCCATCGTCACCCTTGTTGCCCTCGTCGTCCTCCCCCTCGCCATCGATGCCTACCTTCACGTGCGCGACCACCGGGTAATGCAATAACTTCTGACAGGAACACAACTGACTCATCGCGCCTTGCCGGGTTGATCTGAAGAAAATGCTCGTTGATCTCCCGCAAATTCCCTTCGGGCGCTGGACAATTCTGCGAGCAATGCGGAGACCTGCGTGTTGATCGTCTCGGCAGGCAGTCCAGTAAGAACCTCTATCGCCTCATCGACCGTTTTTACTGCGTAGATGCTGAATTTCCTTTCGGCACATGCGGCAACCACGTCATCACGCAGCATAAGGTGTTTCAGGTTAGACGAGGGAATCAACACACCTTGCTCGCCAGTCAGTCCCCGCGCTTTACAGATATCGAAGAAACCCTCGATTTTCTCATTGACCGCCCCGATTGCCTGCACATCCCCAAACTGATTGACTGATCCCGTTACGGCCAACGATTGCCGGATCGGCGCATTGGCCAGGGCCGACAACAACGCGCATAACTCGGCCAGCGATGCACTATCCCCTTCAACAGGCCCATACGATTGTTCGAAAACAAGGCTTGCCGACAAAGACAGCGGTACCGTGCGTGAATAACGCGCCCCGAGGAACGACGACAGAATCATCACCCCCTTGGAATGGATCGCCCCACCCAGTTCGGTTTCACGCTCGATGTCGATCACATC
>QKII01000331.1 GCA_003249625.1 Propionivibrio sp.
GAGCGTTTCGGCTGCGCTCGATGACCATCTCCTCGTTGACCTCGACGCCGAGACCGGGCTTGGTCGGCGGCAGCATGTAACCGTCGTGGAAACGGAAATCGTCCTTGTTCAGCACATAATCCATCAACTCCGCGCCCTGGTTGTAATGGATGCCCATGCTTTGCTCCTGCAGCACGGCGTTGCGCGAAACGAAGTCGACATGCAGACAGGACGCCAGTGCCAGCGGGCCAAGCGGACAATGCGGCGCCAAGCCGATATCGTAGGCCTCGGCCATCGCCGCGATCTTGACGCACTCGGTGATACCGCCCGCGTGCGAGAGATCGGGCTGGACGATGGACAGGCCTCCGGCCTCGAACACGCGCTTGAATTCGAAGCGGGAAAACATCCGTTCGCCGGCGGCGATCGGCAGGTGAGTCATCGCGGCCAGCTTCGGGTAGTACTCGGCCTGCTCGGCGAGCACCGGTTCCTCAATGAACAACGGACGGTACGGCTCCAGTTCCTTGATCAGGATCCGCGCCATCGGTGCAGCGACACGGCCGTGAAAATCGAGGCCGAACTCGATTTCGTTGCCGAACGCTTCGCGGATTTCCGCAACCACGGCGACGGCGGCATCGACGGTCTTGCTGGTATCGATCAGCCCCATTTCCTCGCAGCCATTGAGCTTGAAGGTATTGAAACCGATCGCCTGCAGTTTTTTGATACCTGCAATCACATCGGCCGGACGATCGCCGCCAACCCAGCTATACATCTTCATCCTGTCTCGTACGAGACCGCCGAGTAGTTCATACACCGGCGCATTCAGCACCTTGCCCTTGATGTCCCACAGCGCTTGATCGATGCCCGCGATCGCGCTCATAAGGATCGGCCCGCCGCGGTAGAAGCCGGTACGATACATGGCCTGCCAGATATCGTTGATCCGTGCCGGATCCTTGCCAATCACGTACTCGGACAATTCCTGAACAGCCGTTTCCACGCTGCGCGCACGGCCTTCGATGACCGGCTCTCCCCATCCTGTAATCCCCTCGTCGGTTTCGATCTTCAGAAACATCCAGCGTCTCCATACGGCTCGTAACAGGAAACAGCATTCTCGATGCCAGCTTCGTTCATTCGTTTCACATTTAACATTGCTATCTATAAGTAGATATAACAGAGCAGACCTTCAGGGCGACATTCTCCGACCCTCTCCATCCAGAGCAGCTTTGACGCGATCACTCTCGGTTTTCAAGCGTGCCAAGTAAAGTTCATCAATCCACTTTTGGCCGAACTCCGAGCGGTATTCTTGGTTAACCGGGCGGAGCAACTGCCTGAAATGAGCTTGGGTCGCTGGAGTCAGTTCGTTAACAACCATTCCGGCCTTCTGCAGATCGCCAATAGCCTCGGCTGCGGCCTTGCGTATCGTTTTGCGCTCGTAGAGCGTTGCCTCGCGCACCGCTTTGCGGAACAGATTCTGTTCTTCAGATGAAAAGTCATCCCATGTCTTCTTGCTAATCAGCAACGGCCACGCGCTGTAGATATGACGCGTTAGGCTGAGGTACTTCTGCACTTCGAAAAACTTCGAACTATAGATCGTGATAACCGGGTTTTCCTGACCTTCGACTTTCTTGTCCCTTAACCCACTGAACACCTCGGGAAACGGCATTTCAACAGGTTCCGCGCCTAACGTCTTAAACACGTCGCGAAACAGAGGATTCTGTATTACCCGAAGTCGAATACCTTCGAAGTCCTTAGCCTTGTTGATAGGGCGAACGTTGTTGGTTGTACTGCGAAAACCGTTCTCCCACCATCCCAAGCCTATTATCCCGTGCTCTTCCAAGGATTCCAGCAACTGGCTTCCGAACGTGCCGTCAAGAAGTGAATCCGCATCTTCTTCGCGTTCGAAGAGAAACGGCATGTTGATCACGCCGAACCCCTTATTGAGGCCTACTAGAGTCGAGGAGTCCGGTGACGTCATGTCGAGCGTTCCCTTTTGCAGGTCACGGATCATGGTCAAATCGTTGCCGACACTACCACTCGCCATCAACGCAACCTGGATCCGCCCTCCCGACGCCTTTTTCAGCGTGTCGGCGAGGTACTTTACGGCCAGGCCTTGCGGGTGCGCCTCATTCAGGCCGATGCCCAACACCAAGTGTCTTTCCCGTATTTGTGCTCCGGCCATACCCGACGCAAGAAATGCAAGTAGTGCGGTCACCTGCAAGGCAAAGATCAACGAGCGAGGCCGGCCGTGTTTCATTCCACACACCTCCACCAACTGTCAATTGGATTACTGACCAAGATGCCACAACATCCCGACAAGCATGAAACAAGAACGTCCCATGCACCCACGGCGCTTAAGAGATCGCCGCAGGCGAGGACGTTCAACTTCAATTTCACATGACGTGAGCAGTACCTATCAGTGTGTCAGCCACTTGAGCGGGACGAGGACGATATCGGGGACGGCGATCAGCAGGATCATCACCCCGGTCTGGGCCATCAGGAACGGCCAGACGCCCCACACCACCTTGGCCATCGGCATCTTCCCGACCGTGCTGATCACGTTCAGTACGGCACCTACCGGCGGGGTCATCAGTCCCAGACACTGGTTCAGGATGTACATCACCCCGAAATACACCGGGTCGAT
>QKII01000468.1 GCA_003249625.1 Propionivibrio sp.
GGGCCTGAAGGGTTCTGGAACCGCCGCTGGCAGATTGCCGAGTGTTCCGGTGAACACGTAGTGATGAGCCTTGTTTCGCCGGACGGCGACCAAGGCTTCCCAGGGACTTTGCACGCGTCGGTCAGTGTCCGGGTGCAGGGGGCGTCAGCCGTCAGCATCGACTACGAGGCGAGTGTTGATATGCCGTGTCCGGTCAATCTCACCAACCACGCCTACTTCAACCTTGATGGAGTGGTGAGCGACATCCGCCGTCACCGTTTGCAAATCAACGCCGGTCATTACCTGCCGGTGGGTCCGGAACTGATCCCGAAGGGAAATCTGGCACCGGTGGACGGGACGGGCTTCGACTTCCGTCGCGAGAAGCCGATCGGTCAGGATTTCTTGTGCGACGCCCAGCAGGAAATTGCTCGGGGATACGATCATGCCTACCTGCTCGATCCGGAGTGCCAGATGCTGACCCGGGCCGCGGCGACGCTGGTGGCGGGGGACGGCGTGCTGGCGATGGATGTGTTTACCACCAAGCCGGCGCTGCAGTTCTACAGCGGCAACTACCTCGACGGCGTGCCGGCACGGGACGGAGGCAGTTATGCCGCCTGTCAGGGCGTGGCGCTGGAAACACAGTTCCTGCCGGACAGCCCGCATCATCCCGAATGGCCACAGCCGAGCTGCTGGCTCCGACCGGGCGAAACCTATCGGCACAAGACCGTTTTGTCGTTTCGGGCCGGGTGATAAATCAAGCAGCGTAACGGGGGGGGGGAGCAGCCGAAACAGGCGCTGGTTGCGGTTCTGCCGGCATCGACTATCGTTTATAGTTACGCCTATGCCACTCAAGATAGCCATTGCCCAAATGAATGCCGTGGTCGGCGATATCGCCGGCAATGCGGCCCGAATCGTCGACTTCGCCCGCCGCGCCAAGGCGCAGGGTGCGGATGTCATGTTAACCCCCGAGCTTGCGCTGTGCGGCTACCCGCCGGAAGACCTGCTGCTTCGGACGGATTTCTACGCGGCTTGTGCCGAAGCATTGACTGCGCTGGCCGGCGAGTTGCCGGATCTGCCCGTGATCGTTGGCCATCCGTTGGCCGAGAACGGGCGCTTCTTCAACGCTGCTACCTTGCTTTCCGGGGGCGCGTTGACAGCAACTTATCGCAAGCAGCGTTTGCCGAATTACGAAGTGTTCGATGAGGAGCGCTATTTCGATTCGGGTGAAACGCCTTGCGTCGTGACACTCAATGGCGTGCGCTGCGGTATCAACGTTTGTGCGGATGTATGGGAAGCGGGCGCGGCCGACCTGGCCAAAGCGGCTGGTGCGGAGATCCTGCTGGTGCTCAACGCCTCGCCCTACCACATCGGTAAACAGTCGTTGCGTGCCGAGGTGCTGCGTGAGCGCATCGCCGCGACCGGACTGCCGGTGGTTTACGCCAATCTGGTCGGAGGACAAGATGAACTCGTGTTTGACGGTGGTTCGTTCGTCCTCGACTCACAAGGGGCCGTACGTTGCCAGTTGCCGAAGTTCGAGGAAGCCCTGGAGATCGTGCAGGTCGTTGATGGCGAGCCGCAGCCGGGCGTCTTTGTTCCCGATCAGGAAAACGAGGCAGAGATCTATCGTGCGCTGGTCCTCGGCGTGCGCGACTATCTCGGCAAGAACGGTTTCCCCGGGGCGATTATCGGCCTGTCGGGCGGAATCGACTCGGCGCTGACGCTGTGCGTCGCGGTCGACGCGCTGGGCGCGGACAAGGTGCGGGCGGTGATGATGCCGTCGCCGTATACCGCCGAAATCAGCCTGGCTGATTCACGCGACATGATCCGCCGCCTCGGCGTCCGCTACGACGAAATTCCGATCGAGCCGGCGATGAGTACCTTTGCCGCGATGCTCGAAAAGGAATTTTCCGGGTTGCCGGCAGATACGACCGAAGAAAACCTGCAGGCGCGCATCCGTGGGATGATTCTGATGGCCCTGTCGAACAAGACGGGTTCGCTGGTGCTGACCACCGGCAACAAGTCCGAGATGGCGGTCGGCTACTGCACACTTTACGGCGACATGGCTGGTGGTTTCGCGGTGATCAAGGATCTTGTCAAGACGCTGGTCTACCGCATTTCGCGCTGGCGCAACACCGTCAGCGACGTCATCCCGGAGCGGATCATCACCCGGCCGCCGTCGGCCGAACTGAAGCCGGGGCAGACCGACCAGGACAGTCTTCCGCCGTACGACATCCTCGACGCTATTGTCGAGGCCTACATGGAGCAGGATCTCAGTCCGCGCGAGATCATTGCCAATGGCTATGCCGAAGCCGACGTGCGTCGCGTCGTGCGCCTGTTGAAGATCAGCGAATACAAGCGCCGGCAAGCGCCGATCGGGATTCGTGTGACGCAGCGAGGTTTCGGCAAGGATTGGCGTTACCCGATCACCAATCGCTATCGTGATCCGTATTGATCTGATACGATCCTGACCGTTTGCGCAGTCTATCTGGAGCCATGCAATGAAGAAAATCGAAGCGATCATCAAGCCGTTCAAACTCGACGAAGTGCGCGAAGCGTTATCGGAGATCGGCGTCACTGGCTTGACGGTGACCGAGGTCAAGGGGTTCGGCCGCCAGAAGGGGCATACGGAGCTGTATCGCGGTGCTGAATACGTCGTCGATTTTTTGCCGAAGGTGAAAATCGAAATCGTCGTGAGCGACGACATCGTGGAAACGGCAATCGACTCGATTGTCAAGGCGGCGCATACCGGAAAAATCGGTGATGGAAAGATTTTCGTCATGCCAGTCGAGCAGGTGGTGCGCATCCGGACAGGAGAAACTGGCGACGCTGCGCTCTGAACCAAGTCCCATACCAATAAAAAGCCCGCTGTTGCGGGCTTTTTAGTTCGATTTTGTGAATAATCTCTTTCTTATTCATATTGTTGCAGTTGTAATCTCAAGACAGTATCATCATGGTTCGTTGGGCCTGAATGATTTTTTTTCGCAACTCCTTAGCGTGACCCTCCGATGAATTCCAGACAGTCCGAGCGAACGACCCCCAAGGTTCACCTGATCGACGACGATCCGATGGTGACGTTCCTGCTGGTCGATCTGGTTGAGTCGGTTGATCTGCCCTATGTCGTTTATCCCAGCGCCGTAAAATTCCTGGAGCAGGAGGGCCTGGATAGCTTGCAGGGGTGTATCGTCAGCGACCTGCGCATGCCGGGAATGAGTGGCCTGGAATTGCAGGAGACGTTGCACCGTCGTGAAATCAACCTGCCGATAATCTTCATCTCGGCGTACGCCGAAGTCCAGACCGTAGTTCGTGCGATGCGTGGTGGCGCGCTCGATTTTTTCCAGAAACCCTTTTCTTCGCAGGAACTGGTTGAACGTATCCAGGACGGCTTGCGCATCGACAAGCAGCGGGCCGATCTTTTGCGGCGAAACCGTGAGATCGGCGAACGTGTGGCGCAATTGACAACCCGCGAGAAGGAAGTCCTGCAGGGGATCTTCGAAGGAAAGATCACCAAGGTCATCGCTGACGAACTGGGTATCGGGGTGAGAACTGCAGAGTCCTATCGGCAACTGATCATGCAAAAACTGCAGGCTGGTTCGGTCGCCGAACTGGTACGTACCGTCATCGACGTGATGCCGCTGGTACCGCAACGCTCATCGGAATGATTGCTGCTTCCGGGCGCGTTAGTCGGCCTCAATAGCGCCTGCCTTGGTGTTTTGCAATTCAAGAAGGGCGCGTTCGTAGTCGAAGACCTCGATCGCCGCGAGCAACGCCTCGGCGGATTTTCCCAGCGCTGCCAGGAGGTTTGCACTTTCCCTTCTTGCGAATTCGGTGGCTTTTATGTCGCCATCGCGCAACAGCTTCTCAAGTTGTAGCAACATGTGCTGGCTGCGAGGACCGGGAGAGGTGATAGGCGCAGGATTGGAGGAGTCGCTTTTTGCGACGGAGGGGGGTGTTGTGATCCCCACGCCGGTGTTGTCCAACCCTTCGACAAGTTCATGGAAAGGGTCTTCAAGCGCCGTCAGGCAGCCGAACAGCGCGTGCTGATTGTTTTCGCCCTTGCGTACTGTTTCGAGCAGCGACATGGCCATGGTTGAGACCTTCATGGCGCCGATCAGGCCCGCTGCGCCCTTAAGCGAGTGAGTGACGTGCTCAACCCTCTTCAGATCGCTTTCTGCGAGAGCGGCGGAAATCCTGTCGAGGTCGCCGCGATGTTCCTGCAGGAAGATCCTGATGAGTTGCCAGAATTTGTCCTCGTTGTTGCGCACCCGGGCCAGTCCGGCATCGATGTCGATCCACGTTGCGCCGGCGAGCTGTTTGCTCAGGCATGATTCCGGTAATGCAGCCAGGGACGGTTCAGGGGGGGGGGATGCAGTTTGCTGTTTCGTCATTTCAGCCTCCTCAGTACGTGGCAGCCAACGGAGCAGCACAGCGTACAGTTTTTCGGGATCGACCGGTTTTGCGACGAAGTCGTTCATTCCGGCCTCAAAGCATGCCCGTCGGTCTTCCTCATAGGCATTGGCGGTCATGGCCAGAATTGGCGTTGCCGCGCGGCCGGGAAGCTTGCGGATTAGGCGTGTGGCCTCCTGTCCGTTCATGACCGGCATCTGCACATCCATGAGTACGAGGTCGTACGGTGTGGTGCGGATCATGTCCACGGCCTCGCGGCCGTTGTGTGCAGAGTCCACCTGCATTCCGGCGCCGTGCAGCAGAAGCCGGGCAACTTCAAGATTTACCTCGACGTCGTCGGCCAGCAGGACTCGCGCACCCCCATGCTTCTCGCGTAGCTCTTGCTCGCGGTCATCGGGATGGGTTGCGCTGACATTGGGCATGATGCCGCGGCCACGTTGCAGGCGCGCGGTGAACCAGAACGTACTCCCCTGTCCCAAGTGGCTTTCGACGCCGACATCGCCGCCCATCAGGCGAGCAAGCCGCTGCGTGATTGCTAGACCAAGCCCGGTGCCGCCGTAACGCCGTGTGATCGACGTGTCGGCCTGCTCGAAGGCACTGAAAATTCCTTCGATCTTTTCAGGGGAAATGCCGATGCCGGTGTCTTCGACAAGGAAGCGTACAACCATGCACTCCGCTTCCTCGGACAGAAGCTCCGTACGGATCGAGATATGTCCGTGCTCGGTGAACTTGACGGCATTGGCGCTGTAGTTGAGCAGTGCCTGCCGCAGTCGCGTTGGATCGCCGCGCAGCCAGAGGGGTACGCCGCCGAGGTTGATCGAAATGGGAAGCCGCTTCTCGCGGAGTTCATTGGCAAGCATCGAGCGTACGCTGTCGGTGATGCTGTTCAGCAGGAAGTCGGTTTCTTCCAATTCCATCCGGCCGGATTCGATCTTTGACAGGTCGAGGATATTGTTGATCAACGCCAGCAGATGGTTTGCGGCCGAATCAATCTTGTCCAGACGTTCCATCTGGCGGGCGGTTGGGGCACTGTTGCGCAGCAGGTGCGTGAGGCCGACGATCGCGTTCATCGGTGTGCGGATTTCGTGGCTCATGTTGGCCAGGAAAGCGCTCTTTGCGATGTTGGCGGCTTCGGCGTTAACACGGGCTTCGGCCAGTTGTTTCGTGCGTTCCTCGACGACCTCTTCCAGGTGGAAGCGGTACTTGTCAAGTTCAGCGCCCAGGCGCTTTCTTTCGGTGATATCCTCCTTGACGGCGACATAATGGCTGATCTGGCCGTCGGCCTGACGGATTGGCGTGACGATGGAGAATTCAACGAATTGTGTTCCGTCTTTGCGCCGATTATGGAATTCGCCTTTCCAGGATTCGCCCCGCAGCAGCGCGGTCCACATCGCCAGAAAATTTGCCGGCGGTGTCAGGCCGGATTGGAGAATCCGCGGATTCTTGCCGAGCGCTTCCTCGCGTGTATATCCCGTATGTCTTACGAATGCCGCATTGACGTATTCGATGGCGCCGGTGGTATCGGTTATCACGATCGACTCGGGACTCTGTTCGACAGCTTCGGACAGAATTCGCAGGCTTTGCTCCATCGTCTTTTGTAACGTGATATCGGTTAGCGTCAGACGGATGGCGGCGGACTTGTCGGTTGAGGACTGCAAGGTGCTTGTTGCGTTTACGTAGATGACGCTTCCATTGCTGCGGCGCAGGGTCAGTTCCTCCTTGCGCCGCTTGCTGGCGTGGGCGAAATCATCCAGAAATTGTTTCCACTGTGCGACGCAAACGGTGTCAACGAAAGTGGCAAAATCCTTTCCGATCAGCGCCTCCGTACCAACGGCGAGCATCGCTGTGCCCATGAGGTTAACACGCTGGATAATTCCCTCGGTGGAAATAGCGAAGTAGGCGACCGGGGCATGCTCGTAAAGGTCTACATACCCCCGACGCGACTCTTCGAGCGCCGCCTTGGTGTTCAGCAAGTCCTCGTTCTGCCGGGACAGTTCAGTCTGGTTGCTTTTCAGTTGTGCGTTGGCGATGTTCAACGCCATCTCGTGCATTTTTCGGGGCGTGATGTCTTGTGCCGTGACGAACAGATAGTCGAGCGTGCCATCCGCCTTTCGCGTTGCCTTGATCTCTGTGTTGATAAAGATGACTGAGCCGTCTTTGCGGATGATGCGGTGCTCAAAGTCGATAAAATCGGTTTCCCCAGTACGGATTTTCTGCACCTTGGCAGCGACGGCGGCGAGATCGTCGGGATGAAGAAGTTCCAGCACGACTTTCCCCAAGAGTTCATCGCGAGAAAAGCCGGAAAGGCGGCAGCACTGCTCGTTGATCCTCAGAATGCGCCGGCTTTTTGCGCTCAAGATCGCCATGCCGATGAAGGTATGGTCGAAGAGTTTTGAGAGCAGTTCAT
>QKII01000138.1 GCA_003249625.1 Propionivibrio sp.
TGGCCGCACATCACCTGGCCAAGACCGCTGATAAACGACGTGCGCATCAAGGATTTGCGCTTGGCTGTGTGCAAACCGGATGCTCTGATACTCAAAGCGCGCGGCCACCTCCACCTACACCAGGACATGAAACAGCTGTCGGCGGAATTCAGGACGGACGGCGGTTTGGTGCGATTGACAGCGGCTCCGGCCGAAGGCTCGCAGGAAATGCTCGAATTCCATTCTGAATGGCGACCAAAGAACGGCCTTCCATCGAACGTCGCGCTTCGCATCGACCGGGAACCGGCGCAGCAACCGGCGACACTGAGCGGCAAGGTCGCACTTCCTGTCCTGACAAGTCTCGGGAAGGATCTGGGGCTTGAACTGCCGGTCGAATTTTCTGACGGAATATTGGCCTTCCAAGCCGACGTTGTTCTCGGTAGTACAGCCGGAACCCTCCGCAAATTCAGCGGAGAAACCGAATTGAGCGATGTACACGGGCAATTGACGCAGACATCCGTGCCCGTCGAATTGTCTTCAGCGGGAAAGCTGCGTTTTTCCTGGCAGTCATCGTCTGTGCGACTCGAGCTGCAACCCGGCTGGAAATGGCAGATTGACGCGGGAGGAAAACAATCGCTCAGTGCCACTGGCCGCCTGAACAGCGTATTCGCAATCGACCACTCTGGAGGTGCAATACGTAGCGATGGCTCGTTCCCGATCGTCTTGCACACAAAATCATGGGGCAACTGGGAAGGAGCCGTGGAACACCTCCAGTTGACGCAGAATTCCGCCACTGAGGAAAAATACTGGAGCGCCATGGACGCACGACTGCGTCTCAAGGGCGGCGTAAAGGCGTGGCAGCAGGGCGTCGTTCAGGTCAACAATGCGCGGGCGACAGGAAATGTGGCATTGCACTGGTTGCATCCGGGCAAAATCCGCGCCGAGATTGCAATGCAAGCCACGGTGGATCGTGTCGACCAGAAGGGGGCTACGCCCATAAGTGCCGGACCAACGACGTGGAAGGTGGATGCCGACGCCACGGCCAGAACCAACGACGATTTCTGGAAAACGATGGAATTGAACGGTAACGCCAGCACTCCGCAGTTGAAGATCAGCTTTGAGGCGGGCGATACGTTGATGCTCGCCCCGACCCGGCTACAATGGTCGCGGCTGCGGCCCGCCGTACGAAGTGGCGTACCGGCGGCAGAAAACGCCGAGGGCGAGTTTCAGCTATCCAGCGATGCCGTCCGCCTGAAATCATGGCCCGCTTCAGCCATGCGAACACGCCTCCGACTGAACAACGGCTCCCTGCATGGAGAGGGCGCGCTGCTCCTGCAGGATGCTGAATTGCTCCGTTTCTCTGGATCACACGCACTGTCCGGAGGATGCGGCGAAGCAACATTCGCCACCAGACAATCGCTGCCGACGTTCGATAAACAGCTGCAACCGCGTCCGCCGCACCTGCTTCCACTCGTCCTTGGCGCCGGAGACGTGGATGGACGCGTCGGCTTGAACTGGTGTTTCCAACCGGCAACGAAGATCGAGGCAAAAGGAGCGCTCCAATTGCGCGGCGCCGCACTCGGCTGGGATCAGGCTCGGTTCCAAGACGTGCACGGCACGCTGCAACTCGACGGACTGAACCCGCTACGCGGCCGGATCGACGTCAGGTCACAGAGTGGTCAGTTGGCGACCGGAACATCGCTGACCGACACGAAGGTCGACCTTGCTCTTGGAGAACGTTCGTTGACTGTGCATGCTCTGCATGCCGGTCTG
>QKII01000055.1 GCA_003249625.1 Propionivibrio sp.
TGTGTATGGAGAGTTTACTTTGGCGGACTTCAAAGAGTTCGAGGATATGGTGAACTACAAGGTGAAGTTCGAAGGGGTGGTCGATCTGCTGTTCGACTTGCGTGAGATGGCGGATTTCACGCTGGATGTCGCGTGGGAAGATATCGCCTTTGCCCGGACACATGCCAACGATTTCAATCGCATCGCTGTGGTTACAAAAAGCCAGTGGGTGGCCTGGAGCGCATGGTTGTCCCAAATGTTCGTCAGTGCCGAGATGCGCGTATTTGACGAGGCGCCGGATGCCGAGGCATGGCTTGATTCGCAGGAGGCGGTGGCGTGAGTTTTTCGACCTTGGTGTCCTGCGCGCAGCTTGCTGAACACCTGAGCGACCCAACGTGGGTAGTCGTTGATTGCCGGCATCAACTCTCGGATGTCGGCTATGGCGAGCGTGAATACGCCAAGGGGCATCTCCCCGGCGCCGCGTTCATGCACATGGACCGCGATCTATCCGCAGTGATGACTGGCCGGAACGGACGTCACCCGCTGCCTGATCCACAGTTGCTGGCTGAGAAACTTGGCGCCCTGGGCGTTTCCCGACAGACGCAGGTCGTGGTTTATGACGACGACGGCGGCATGTATGCCGTGCGTCTGTGGTGGCTGTTGCGCTGGCTGGGGCACAATCGTGTCGCTGTTCTCGACGGCAGCATTCGTCGCTGGATCCAGGAAGGTCGGCCATTGGTGGCAGACGAGCCGGAGAGGGCGGCCGCGGTGTTCGAGATCGATTTGCGCGACGGGGTGGTTTCGGCCGCCGAGATCGAGGCCAACCTGGAGAATAAGGAGTTCGTCCTGGTCGATGCACGTGCGCTTGACCGTTTTCGTGGCGAAAACGAGACGCTCGACCCGGTCGGTGGCCACATTCCAGGAGCGCGTAACCGGTGCTTCCGCGACAATCTCGACGAGCAAGGCGGATTCCGTTCTGCGGCCGAGTTGCGGCAGCAGTTGCTCGCGCTGCTTGCCGGCGTGGAGCCTGCGCAAACCGTGATGTATTGCGGCTCGGGCGTGACTGGTTGCCACAATCTGCTCGCGATGGAGATTGCAGGGCTCCCCGGCGCGCGGCTATATGCCGGCTCCTGGAGCGAGTGGTGTTCCGATCCGGCCAGACCGGTGGCGCGCTGAGCCGGCGGTCGTCTAGCCGCCGTTGATCGATTCGAGTGCGCCGCTCAAGGCGCGCTCGAACAAGGCTTCTTCGTGGACGAGGGCCGCCCTGCCATCGCGAATCTGACGAACAAGCGCTTCGGGGGTGATCGATATGGCTTTGGACGAGCGGTGATTGCTGAAGAGCAGGATGCCTCGCTGCGGGCTGATCCAGTTGAGGCGCTCACGGTTGGTGCGGCCCTCTTCGTCGATAAATTCGACCCAGTCGCCGCGCTTCAACACATCGACCTGTCTGGCAATGTCACGGTCGTCTGCTTTCCAGACGGGGGCTGCCCCGACGAGGACGATTTCTTCTACCTGAACACCATTGTCGACGCTTCGTGTAACGAGTAGATCGCCTTCACTCGGTGGCGTGATCGTCGGCGCACTTTCTTCTGTCTCATTCTGCGGTGCTTCGGACTCCACAACGGGAGATTCGCCTTTCAATGCGGCAGAGTGTTTTTTCACCAAGGCATCAAAGAACGCGCTGCGTTGTTCAGCGGTAATATCGATAGAGTCCAGCCCTTTGTTGAGGGATGCCAGCAAGCGCGGGAGCAGGCCGATCAGTTTGAGGCGATCGTCCGGGGCCTTCTTGGGAATGATGCTCCACGCCAGATCTTTCATGACATCGCATGCCATGCGCCAGTCGGTTTCGGCTGTGTTGTCTTCGCTGGCGGCGATTTTGCGCAATACAGCGGCCCAGTGCTCGTCCAGGAAACTGTCGACTGGGGCGGGTTGCGGAGTTTCACGCAAGAAAGTGCGCACGGCCTGCTGGGCGCGTTCCCAAGCCTCTGCCTCTATTTCGTGGCGGATGACTGTATTCGCGGCAACGAGCGCCGTGTCGTTCTCTTCCTCTTCCCTTGCATTGACGAAACCTTCCAGTTCGTCGAGCGCAGTTCCGAAAACTCCGATGTCCTGCTCGAACTCGGCCTGGATACGTTCAACCAGACCGGATAGCTTGGCGTAGAACGGGTCGTTTTCATCGACACTGTCCCCCCAGCGGACAGCGATTCCAGAGATGCAGCCGAGGAAACGGCGGGTCGGATGTTGCCGGTCGGCGAAAAAGCCGGGGTTGAGCATCGCGACCTTGAGAACTGGAATCTGCAGGCGGCTGAGCAGCGCCTTGATTGCCAACGGAACGCGCGCATCGTCGAAAATTATGTCGAAAAGCATCGCGACGATATCCATCGTCACCGCTTCGAGTCCGGTGGCCTGTTTCGCATCGTCGGAATCGCGGACGAGCCGGACCTGATTGACGATCGCGGCTCCCGTCGGAACGGGGCTGGCGTGCTGCAGGTTGTTCAGCGAATTCAACAGAATCTGGCTGATGGAGGCCGAATCGATAGCGTCGGTCGTCAGCGATGCTTCTCCGCCAGAGCGGGTGGGCATCGCCTGGATGCCTGCGCTTTTTACATTGAATTGTCCCGACAAGCTGCCTGGATTTAGTGCCGAACGCGCCAGAGCCAGGCGTTGCAAAACTTCGAGAATGGAACCTTCCGTGAGCGGGGCAGAGGCGGCGTCGGAGGCGGGTGGTGTTGCTGCTGGAGTGGCTTGTTCTGATACGGAGGCTTCTCGGCTTGCGCCAGGCGGGCGGCGGAAGGTGCGCTTCAGGTCGGGCAGGATCCCGCGCTCGATCAGATAGCCGTTGATTCGCTGGTAGATGTCGGGCAGAGAAACGTGAAGGTGACGCTCGAGTCGGCGCAATAGAATCAGGCGTGACTCGGGGTCGGAGCCGATCGAAGAGCACGAATCAGAAAGGGCGTGGCAAATGACGGAGGGCGCGAGCGGGTTGCCTGAAGCATCCGTTTGGTCTTCCTGGCCGAGCAACGCTGCGACCCGCCGGTTGAGCGTGTAAAGTTCCTCGTTGCACGTTTCCTCAAGTTGAGCCGAAAATTCCCTGATGACTATGTCTTGGGAAAGGTCGTGGTCGTCGATCAGTTGCAGTCCCTCGAAGTCCGGTATTTCCAGGGCAGGATTTTTCTTTTCGCTACTATCGAGTGCTTCGTCCTGTCGGCGCTCGGCTTCTGCGGAGACGTTTCGACGAAAAGTCTCGACGAAGTGCTGCCAGTCTTTTTCGATGTCGGCACGCAAGTCCAGATACCGGGTTTGCTGAAGTCGCTCGCGGGTCGAATCGAGCAGTACGAATAGTTCTTCCGAAACTGCCGGGGCCACGTCGCGCAGCCACTTGCATAGCCCTTCTACAAGGAGGTCGCGGCATTCGTTCAAAACGCGCTGGCCGGGGCTCCGGTTGCGCCCGAGTCCGTTTAGCGAGACAACTCTGCTCACATTCGATGTCGGCTTGCTCATGGCGGCTACCTCGCGTTGAAACCCGCCAGCATCTGGCGTCGAACGGCTCTTCTACAAGAGGAATGATGCGGGGTGGAAAGCCGGCGCCAAAAGGCTGGCTTTATCCGACCGGCGGCAGGTGCAATTCCGATATTACGACTCACGATCGACCTCGTTTTCTGGTGGTTCCGCTGCCATTGCCCTGCAAGCATTAGGCCGGTGACTTTGCGTCCCCGCCTTTCGACGGGTTTGCCCTGTTTCAGAGGCTGACTTTCCAACCGGCCAGCCTAGGTTCTTGCGTTACTCGTCATCAATCTGGACGTTCATGGAACGGAAAAGCAACAGCATGACGCGCCTACCAAATGTTATCTGAAAGGTTCAGAAAATCAAGCGGCTTTGGCGATTCTCGATAATGCCCAGGCGACGTGTTCGCGGACCAGTTCGGAGGCATGATCGGCACGGGCATTGAGTGCGGCGATTGCTTCTTGCGTGGCAGGCGCATTGCCGAGCGCCACAGCGATGTTGCGCAACCAGCGCACGTGGCCGATGCGCCGTATCGGGCTGCCGACGAGCCGTTGTTCGAATTCTGGCTGGCTCCACGAGAACAGGCTGACGAGTTTCGATGTGTCGAGTTCGTTGCGTGGGGAGAAGTCGGGATCGCCGATCTTCGCAAAGCGATTCCACGGGCAGCAAAGCTGACAATCGTCGCATCCGTAGATGCGATTTCCGATGGCCGGGCGTAACGTGGCAGGAATGGCGCCCTGAAGCTCGATAGTCAGATAGGAAATGCACCTCCGGGCGTCAACCTCATAGGGCGCGATAATCGCCGAGGTTGGGCAACTGTCGATGCATCGGGTGCAGTTCCCGCAATGATTCTCAGCGGGCAGGTCTGGCGGCAGCGAAAGTGACGTATAAATCTCGCCGAGGAAGTGCCAGGAACCTGCGCGCGTCAAAGAAATCGTATGCTTCCCGCGCCAGCTGATACCTGAGTTGTGAGCGAACTCGACTTCCATCACCGGCGCGGAATCGGAAAATACGCGAAAGTTGAATTCCGTTTCGGGTGACTTTTTCGTCAATTCGGCACGGATACTTTCGGCGAGCCGCTGCAGGCGGCTGCGTACGCTCTTATGGTAGTCGCGGCCGAGCGCATAGCGCGAAACATAACCTTTCGTCGGGTCAGTGAGGACGCAGTCTGTCGCCGCCGCATCCGGCCAATAGGGCAGGACGGCGGTGATGATCGACCGGGTTTCCGGAACGAGTCTGCCCGGATCGGCGCGCAGATCGGCGTGTTTGGCCATATAATCCAGCCCGCCGTGGCGCCCGAGTTCGAGCCAGCGGCGCAACCTCTCGGCAGCTTCCGAGACCTCTGGCCGAGTGATGCCGATGGCACTGAACCCGAGTTCCGTTCCCCAGCGTTTGATCTGCCGTACCAGCGCTTCTCCGTCCAGTTGGCCTTTGGCAGGCTCAACCGTTGTACGTATCGTGGAGACGTCGTTTTGCATAGCCCGAATCATAGCCTTTCCCCGCTGCTTTCCTCGTTAACCCTGGCGCTGCCCGACGAGACTGCGACGGTAGCTTTGGGAGAGCGCCTGGCGCCGCTGCTTGCACCGGGGACTGTGGTTTGGCTGGACGGAGATCTCGGCGCTGGCAAGACCACGCTGGTGCGCTCCATGCTCCGACAACTTGGTCATCAAGGTCCGGTGAAAAGCCCTACCTATACGCTGGTTGAAGTTTACGTAGTTTCGAGCATATACTGGTATCACTTTGATTTTTATCGTTTCAACGATCCTGAAGAGTTTGTCGATGCTGGTTTGGGCGAGTATTTCCGCGACGATTCCGTCTGCTTGGTTGAATGGCCGGAAAAAGCAGCGGGCCATGTCCCGCTGGCTGATCTCCTGCTTGTCTTCCGCTTCCCGGAAAATCGCTGCGATACCGGACGTGTTCTTGAGTTGTCTGCATACACAGAGCGAGGGCAATCATGTCTGAACACCCTCAAAAGCCTCATCCTGGGCGCCGGCGCCTGATCAAGCTCGCCGGCGCGTCGCTTCTCCTTTCGGTAACGCCCGTAGCCAATGCCGCACTGAATCGCAATGCCGGCGTGCTTGCCGTGCGTGTCTGGCCGGCGGCTGACTACACGCGCGTAACCATCGAGCTCGGCGCGCCGCTCAAGTTTTCGCACTTCATCGTCAAAGACCCTGAGCGTCTCGTTGTCGATCTGGAAGGAATCGAGTTCAGCAGCGTACTCGACGGTCTTGCGAGCAAGATCTTGCCGGAAGACCCGAATATCAAGGTCCTGCGTGCGGGGCGCTTCAAACCGGGTATTGTCAGGCTGGTGATGGAGTTGAAGGCCGAAGTAAAACCGCAGGTGTTCGAATTGCCTCCGGTCGGTAACTACGGGCATCGCCTGGTTCTCGATGTCTACCCTGCAGAACCGCCTGACCCCCTGATGCAATTGCTGGAACGGAACGAGTTAAGCAATACGCCGGAAAGTGCGTTGGCCGAGAATGCGGCGGGAGTTCCTGAAAACTCCAAGGGAGTGAAGAAGCGATCCGATAAGCCAATCGTCGACCGTTTGGTGACGATTACTCTCGATCCCGGACATGGCGGGGAGGATCCTGGCGCCGTTGGCCGAGGCGGCAGCTACGAGAAACACGTGACGCTGGCCATCGCCAAGCGGCTGAAGGCCAAGATTGATGCCGAGCCGAACATGCGCGCCGTGCTGACCAGGAATACCGACTATTTCGTGCCGTTGCAGATGCGCGTTCAGAAAGCTCGCCGCATACGTTCCGATCTTTTCGTGTCGATTCACGCCGATGCATTTACCCGGCCGGACGCCAATGGCTCGTCGGTTTTTGCGTTGTCGGAAAACGGAGCGTCCAGTTCAGCTGCGCGTTATCTGGCTCAGCGGGAAAATTCAGCGGACCTGATCGGCGGCGTTAACTTTGACGTCAAGGACCCGATGCTCGCTCGTACGCTGCTTGATCTCTCCCAGACCGCCACGATCAGCGACAGCCTCAAACTCGGCAAGGAAGTTCTCAACGAATTGGGCGGGATCAATCGCCTGCACAAGCCGCATGTTGAGCAGGCGGGCTTTGCGGTTCTGAAAGCTCCTGACATCCCGTCGATTCTTGTTGAGACCGCGTTCATTTCCAATCCCGAAGAAGAAAAGCGTTTGAACGACGATGCGTATCAAGACAAGATGGCGGAAGCGATCATCGTCGGGATCCGCAAGTACTTCGCGAAGAACCCTCCTCTGGCGAAGTCGAGGTTGGCGCGGGTGGATTGAGGGTGGATTGAGGGTGGATTGAGGGTGGATAGACAAACTGGGCGTGGCTTTTTTTATATGGCGCCGCAGTACGGGATCGAACTAAAGCGTGTCGAAATATTTGACACAGCGAATTCATAGGGGGGTGTAAGTGTCTGATTGAAATGGTTAAAGATGATATGGTACCGTTTTTGCTTCCGCATGCTTTAAGCAACTTATCATACGTCTTGTCAGACGATTGGTTGCCGACTTCACATTAGAAATCGCATCTCCAACGTTTTAGGAGCGGACTGTTATGAATAAGAAATCTTTGGCCATTTCTGTTTTCTCGTTATTTTTGACCAACATCGCTATGGCACAGACGGTGCCTTTGGTAAGTGTGACCCTTCCGTTGGAAGAAGGCGGAATTTTTGCCATTGCTGGAGCCTGTTTAGCCTTGGGCATTCGGATTGTTCAGCGCAAACGTCGTCACTGAACAATTGTTGTATCAGTTTTCCCGGTGCCAAGTGTGAGCGCGCCGGGCTTTGTTTTTCCCGCAGACTGGAAGCGTGCCCTGTTGGGCATCTCGGTCGGTTGTCTGTTGGTAATCATCGCATTGTGGTCATCTGTTGTTGCGATGGCTGTAGTCTGGCGTAGTAATAGCGCCTATCAGTTCGCTTGGCTCATCCCTCTCCTTTTGGCCTATCTGTTAGGCTGGCATCATCGCTCAGTAGTTTTGGAAATACATCTCGATCCTGGTTTCTCTGGGCTTGCTGTTGCCGTGTTGGCTTCCCTGATCTGGGTCGTCGCCGAGCTAGTCAATATTGACGTTGCCAAGCAGTTCGCCTTGGTTGTGGCCATTCAGGGAGTCTTGATGGCCGCAATGGGCTGGCGAACCTATTGGCGGCTCACTCCGTTTCTCTGGCTGGCGTTTCTGATGGTGCCAAGCGGCGATTTTTTTCAGCCGCTTCTTCGTCTGCTCACCGTTAAGGTGATCGCGGCCTTTTCGTTCGTTCTAGACCTCCCATATCAGGTTGATGGCTATCAGATAAGGGTCGGCAACAATGACTATGTTGTGCTCAAGGAGTGTTCAGGGCTGCCTTATTTTCTCTTGGCCGGCTTTCTTGGCTATGCATTCGGTTTGCTGCTTTACCGCTCGTTCCTTAAGGTAATGGCCCTTGCTTCGTTTGGGGCGGTGTTAGGCGTCCTGTGCAATGTGCTACGCGTCTGCGGGATCGTCCTTATCGACTGGCTTCAAGGCACCCAAATGCCACTTAGTGCCCATGCTAATGTTCAATGGATAGCGCTAGCGATTTGTCTAGGCCTTCTTTTCCTTCTCTTGAGCAGGCTTGATGAGGAGAAAACAGTGCTAGGCAATGAAATCGTCCAGGTGAAACCGGTTGGTCTCCGGCTGATTGGCGCTCCAGTTTCCGCTGGTTTTGTCGTTTTCTTGGCAGTTATAGGTACAACGTGTTCATTGGCCAGCAACTCTTCAAGCGGCGGAAAGCTATCTTACATGTTTATGCCGCGACAACTTGTTGGATGGGATCTGGAAACACCTGAACCTGAATGGTCAACCGATCTGTCGGGTGAGAAGCGCAGCCTGGCAATGGTCTATCGGCGTAACCAAGAAATTTTGGAAGTCCGCATTGTCGAGGCGATGACGCCGTCTGCCAAATTATTGGAATCTGCTGTTGCCCCTGGCGATCCCAGCATCTGGCATGAGAATCTAGTCGCGCGTCGTGATGCCTGTGCAGGGGCAACATGCATGAAAATCCTCCATACGATCTGGGAGCATGGGCAGAATGAGGAACGCAGGAATGTCTATTCGACCTTTGCGTTGGCGGAGTACTTTACTCCTTCAAAATTACTAATCCGTATCAACCAAGGATGGAACCGGTTGATTGGAGGGGGCGAGCGGCCTCGGCTCATTGGCTTGACACTAAGAACTGCAGCATCGTCGGACGAGTTCGCTGAATTAGTGCGTATGTTTCAAACGCTGCAGTCCACTCTTGAGTTTTCCCCCGAATAGTATTGGTGGATTAGCGCTGGCGCCATGAGTTAATTCTTGATAAGCCGTGCAGCTCTTTTAAGCAAAGGGAGCTTCTGCCAAGCAAGCGATATTCAAGAAAAATTACAAAAGAGGTGAATGACCCTAAAAAACAAAAAAGCCTCGGCTATTTACCGAGGCTTGCTGTTTACTTTTATTGGTGCCGCTGACCGGAATCGAACTGGTGACCTTCGCATTACGAATGCGCAAAACTCTTCATTTTTCCATGTTGATCTATGTTTATTCTATTAAGAATAAAGCAATACAATCAATAACTTGGTATTTGTCGAAAAAATGCGAAGATTGATATGTATTGATCTTTATGCCATCCTCCGGGTTACATAGAGGTTACACGGATTTGTCATATATGGCGAAGATCAAGTTTACAGCTGGTCGAATCAACAGCTTTCAGAGTGAAATCGGAAGGGCTCAGACGCTTTACTGGGACTCCGACGCTCCCGGATTTGGGGTGCGTGTGACGGACACCGCAAAAGCTTTCATCTTTCAGGGAAAGCTTGCCGGGCAGACGATCCGAATCAAAATAGGCGACGTGCGTGCATGGGGAATTGATGACGCCCGAAACGAGGCACGTCGCATGCTGGCCTTGGTGAATCAGGGGCGCGATCCTCGACAGGAACGGATTGAGCGTACCGAGGCCGATCTACGGAAACGCGAAGAGGCAAAGCAAGAAGCGGCTCCCGCGCATGAAGCTTGGTCGACCTACCTTGAAGCGAGGAAGTCGCGATGGAGCGAGCGAAGTTTTCTCGACCATCAACGCCTAGCCGACGCAGGAGGGAAGGTGAAAACGCGCGGAAAAAAGAAAGGTGAGGGTGACACGACGTTACCCGGCCTGCTCGTGCCGCTGCTGCAATTACCGTTGGCCGAAATCGACGCTGACCAAGTGCGCGATTGGTTGAAGCGCGAAGCAGAGCACCGACCGACTCAGGCGAATAATGCTTTCGTCCGGCTCCGGGCTTTCCTGAACTGGTGCGCAGATCGGCCAGAGTATCGCGGAATCGTTCACATCGACGCTTGCGCAACCCGCATTGTCCGCGACGAACTACCGAAGAAGAAAGCCAAGGATGACTGCCTGCAACGCGAACAGCTTCCGCTCTGGTTTGAACATGTCCGCAAGCTGCCGAACCCTGTTCATTCCGCCTATCTGCAAGCCCTGCTGCTGACTGGCGCGCGCCGAGAAGAACTGGCAAGTCTGAAATGGGATGACGTTGATTTCCAATGGCGAAGCATGACCATTCGAGACAAGGTAGATGGAGAACGAACAATCCCTCTAACACCCTACGTCACGTCGTTGCTGGCCATCCTGCCGCGTCGCAACGAGTGGGTATTCAGCAGCCCCACAGCGGCGTCCGGACGCATTCAAGAGCCGCGAATCGGACACAACAAGGCAATGGTAACCGCTGGCCTGCCTCCGCTGACGCTGCACGGCCTGCGCCGCTCTTTTGGCACATTGGCAGAGTGGGTTGAATGTCCTGCCGGCGTATCGGCGCAAATCATGGGGCACAAACCAAGCGCCACTGCTGAGAAACATTACCGCGTCCGTCCGCTAGACCTGCTACGCATGTGGCACACCAAGATCGAGGCGTGGGTTCTTGAACAGGCTGGAATCGAGCAGCC
This sequence comes from Propionivibrio sp., assembly GCA_003249625.1. The sequence continues at coordinate 10,389 of QKII01000055.1, forward strand.
AGCAGAGAGCGCAAAGCCCGGACTGAAAACCGTGCAGACAATAAGGAACGACTAATGTGAAAAAGTACGAACCAACCTACGGACTTGACGAAGCAGCAGAGAAACTTGGAAAGCGCATTAATAGCCTTCTTTGCGATGCTCTTAATGGAGACCTTGTCCTATCAGTGGACCTTTCCGGCTTGGACGGGGTATCAGTTGAGCATGGCGCAGTAGAGCCTTCCGAATCGGATGAAATGTCAGACAGGATTGAATACAAGGGCAGTCCGGAGTTTTGCGGCGCAACGGGTGTTTGGGATATCTATGTGAATGAGCCATGCCGCGTCGAAATCGTAGGTGGTAATGATCTTCAGGCTGACGCTTGGGGGATGCATTTGCTTGCTGACGACGGAAGCGTCGTGAGGCTACTCGACAAAGCGGGGCGTCCATTGCGCCGGCTACCAGACGGGGCGCGATGGGTAATAAGAGAGAGAAATTTCCCAGTCAATCACACGGTCATTAGAACGCAATTTGATCGGTTAGCTGATTGCGCAGGTAAGTCGGATGGCGAATCGAACCGCTCTGCAATCGTGTCTCGCATCCACATAATCAAGAGACGAAAAAACATCCTTGACTCTGTAATAGAGATGGCGATTGCTGCAGCTGCAAATCCGAATGATTGGCAAAGCATATGGGCTGCACTGGTAAAGATGGCTGATAGCGATCAAAAACCGGCACCGTTGATTGGGTATGTGGATCAGGAAGGTGTTAAGTATCAAGACGAAAAGGGAACAAATGGTGTCTCGTTTCTTGTGAAAGACGCTTTTCGCAAAAGGATGAAGCGAACTAGCGCCCGCTAACGCCCAGTAACGCCCTATAACAGCCGGTTCTACAGGAGATATCAACACAGGCGCATAGGGTGGGAATCCTCTTAACACGGAGAGGACTCCCAAAATGAAAGCAACACACAATCAACAAACAGAACCGCCGACTGCTCTTGCAGCACACTTGGGGGAGAAGACCTTCCCCCCGCTCGCCCTTGAAACCCGCGTAACGGTCTCCACAGACTGCGCAGCTTTCCATCTCGGTCGCCGCCCGCAAACTCTTCGCGCGTGGGCATGCCTCGAAAACGGCCCTATCCGTCCGATCCGCATTCACGGCCGCCTCGCATGGCCGGTTTCCAATATCCGCAGCCTGCTTGAAGGGGGGGAGTAATGACCGCCCAGCCATCGGCGTGGATGCCGCAGAAGAGTGCCTTAACAGCATCCTGAACGCAAAAAATCAAGGGGAGTCTGTCGAGGCGCTTCTGACGCTGCTCGACGCCCTCTCCGGCGATGGCGAAATTGCCAAAGGCGCACGGCGTGGTGCATCCGCCCTGCTTGTTAATATCATTGAGCGCGGCATCGCTGCGATCCGGGCTGATCGGGGGCAGCAGTAATGACCACCGATCTTTTCGCCGATACGCTGCCGAAACCGCTGCACGCCGTGCCAGCCAGCAACGGCACAGAGGCGCAAATCCAGCGTCTGCGCGACTATCTTCGCCGCCGCCCATGCCATACGCACGAGTTGCGGCGTGTCGGCATTTCTCACCCGGCGGGCCGGATTCAAGACCTGATCAATCGCGGTTGCACGATCACGACGAGCCGCATCGTCACGGTCGACAGCGACGGCTACCGCCACTCCAACGTAGCGCTTTACACGC
>QKII01000418.1 GCA_003249625.1 Propionivibrio sp.
CAACATCGTCATGTTCTCCTTCGGCAAGGAACCCCGCAGTCTGCATTCGCCCCTGGCACAAACCCCGATGCAGATCGGCGACATCGGCCTTGGCGTCTACCCCCTGCAAATCATTATTCCGGTAGTCGGCTTGTGTCTTGCTGCGGGAGTACACCTCCTTGCGCAGCGTACCCGCTGGGGGACCGCGATGCTCGCTGTGGTTCAGAATCGTGACGCGGCCCGACTCATGGGTATTCCCGTTCGCCGGATCGTTGCCGGTGCATTCGCGCTCTCTGCGCTGTTTGCCGGAATAGCGGGGACTTTGATCGCGCCGCTAGTGAATATTCACGCCGACATGGGAACACTGTTCGGCCTCAAAGCCTTTGCCGTTGCCATTCTGGGCGGAATTTCCAGTGCCTGGGGTGTCATTTTCGCCGGCTTGCTGTTCGGGCTGGTTGAGGCCCTGGTTATCGTGACCCTGGGATCGGGCTACACGCAGATCATCAGTTTCTCACTCGTCATCGTGGCCCTGGCGCTTCGTCCGGCGGGAATTTTCGGTCGAACCGAGGTGCGCAAGGTATGAATTCCGCGATTGTTCAGCAAGCTGCTCCCATTACCTCGGGCGAGGAGGTCAGACCGGTAATTTTTGAACAGGCTGGTTTGATGCGCCCCTGGCAACTCGTAGCCGGCATAGCCGGCCTCGCCGTTGCGCTGTTTCTCGCGGCGACGATGAACAACTACTACGTTTTCGTTCTGGCCAACGTAGCCCTGTTGGCGATGATCGGGATAGGCCTCAACATACTGATCGGATTGAGCGGGCAAGTCTCTTTTGGCCATGTCGGTTTCTACGCGATCGGAGCCTATGCGGTAGCCATTCTGACTACCCGCTACGGTTTCGAATTTTGGGGTGCATGGCCACTGGCGGCGGCAATTTGCGCACTGATCGGAGCGTTGCTGGCGATGCCCTCTCTGCGGGTCAAAGGGCCTTATCTTGCAATGGTAACCATTGCCTTCGGCTTCATCGTAGAGCACAGCACCGTGGAAATGAGCAGTCTGACCGGCGGACAGAATGGCATCATGGACATCGTGGCCCCCTCTTTTGGAGCGGCTCTACGGGGGGAGCGCGCCGTCGCCGTAATCGCGATTGTCACTTCGGCGGTGTCGCTCATCGCTTACATGCTGCTTTCCCGCGGGAATTGGGGAGCCGCGTTGCGCGCAGTACGTGATGGCGAAACAGCGGCGGAATCAATCGGCCTGAACCCGTTGAGCATCAAGACCGTTGCCTTCGCCGTGTCGGCGATGCTTGCCGGCCTGGCCGGAGGTCTCTATGCGCCACTATCGGGTTTCGTCACCCCCAGCAGTTTCGGCTTCATCCAGTCGATCCTGTTTGTACTCGTCGTCATGATTGGCGGATCCGGAACCCTGCTAGGGCCGATACTCGGCGCCATTATCGTGGGAGTGCTTCCCGAACTGCTCGCGCATTTCGAGGATATCCGCCTGCTGATTTTCGGCGCGCTGCTGTTGGTCGTTCTCTGGACAGCTCCTAACGGCGTGGTTGGTTTGCTGACTCAGCTCTGGACCGTTGCAGCTCGGCGTTATTCTCCCGTCTCGCAATCACCCGAATATGCCGTTCCCGTACCCGACATCGAAAGACGGGTACGCCGGCCACTCCGCGCAGAGAACCTCAGCATGCATTTTGGCGGCGTGCGCGCCGTTACCGGATTGAGTTTTACCGTCAAACCCGCCGCGATCACCAGCCTGATCGGCCCCAACGGCGCGGGGAAAAGTACCGTGATCAACATGCTCAGCGGCTTCTATACACCGACCGAGGGGCGAGTTTTCATGGACGAGGTCCAGATCCAAGGGAAAAGCGCGTATGCCATTGCGCGCGTTGGAATCGCCCGGACCTACCAGACGTCACAACTTTTCGGCAGCCTTAGTGTTCTGGACAACGTGGCCCTAGCGTTGCCGCGTGGGGATCTCGGGGCACTGCTGAGCGATTACCAGGTCCGCTCGCTCAGAGCACGCTGGAGAGCGGCCCGCCTACTGCGCTGGTGCGGTTACGAAGGACGTCTGCAGCAACTCGCAGACAGTCTGCCTCACGTTGACCGGCGACTGGTGGAAATCGCTCGAGCCATAGCGAGTGATCCTGACGTCCTGCTTCTCGACGAACCAGCGGCCGGGTTGTCGCGAGAGGATAAACAGAGATTGGCCGTGTTGTTGCGGCGTATCGCCGATGCCGGTATTGGCGTCGTGCTGGTCGAGCACGACATGGCATTGGTCATGGATATTTCCGATCAGATTGTCGTCATTGACGCAGGCGAGTTTCTCGCAAGCGGAACCCCTGCCGAGGTCCAGAACAACCCGGAAGTCAAAAAAGCGTATCTGGGCGAGGCCGGCCGGGTCAAACTCGACAGCGCCAGGACGTCCAGGACGCCCGAGGACGCCCCGGAAATACTGAGTGCAAAGCTGTTGACCACTGGCTACGGTGCCGAACCGGTACTTCACGGCGTTGGCCTTTCCGTTCGCAAAGGGAATACGGTCGCCCTTCTTGGAGCCAACGGTGCCGGAAAAACAACGCTGATGCGCAGCTTCATTGGCTTGCATCGCCCCGTGCAAGGGCAAGTCCACCTCGCCGGCACAGACATTTCAGCGCAGTCCACGGAACAGATCGTCCGGCACGGACTTGTTCTGGTCCCGGAAGGGCGCCAGGTATTTCCGGAATTGAGTGTTCTCGACAACATCCGTCTCGGCGCATTCCTCACACCAGATGGGCGAGAGAAACGGGTGGAAGAAATGCTCTGTCGCTTCCCGCGGCTGCGGGAACGCCAGTATCAACGCGCTGGCCTGCTCTCCGGCGGCGAACAGCAGATGCTGGCCATTGCCCGCGCGCTGATGGCAAAACCGACAGTATTGATCCTGGACGAGCCCTCACTCGGACTCGCGCCAAAGATAATTAACGAACTGTTCGAGGTACTGCGACAGCTTCGCGAGGAGGGCATGACGCTATTGGTCGTTGACCAGATGGCCGCCCTGGCGCTGGCGCTATCGGACGAGGCTTACGTTCTGGAAGGCGGCCGTGTCGCTGCTCACGGCCCGTCCAGCACGATCGCATCCGATCCAGCCTTGGCCAAGGCCTATCTGGGAGGCCAGTGATCGTGCAGGAGGATCTTGCCATTAACGACCCGGTGGTTTACGCCGAGGTCGAGTCTGCGTTCCACCGCTATGAGGCAGCCCTGACGGGAAACGATGTACAGGTTCTGGATGAACTGTTCTGGAACGATTCACGCACCGTGCGTTACGGAGCGAAAGAAAATCTGGTGGGCTACGAAGCTATCCAGGCCTTCAGGAAAGGCCGTTCTCCGAAGGGGCTGATGCGTACCTTGAAGAACACCGTGATCACCACCTTCGGCAACAATTTCGCAACCGCCAGCACGGAGTTCGTCCGCCCTGAAGAACCGCGTATCGGCCGACAGATGCAGACATGGCTGCGCACCCCAGCCGGCTGGAGGATCGTAGCCGCCCACGTTTCGCTGATGGACACATGAACGTTGTTTTCGAAATGCTGCTATTGCCTGAATACCAAATTTCAATCGAAAGACGTATCAAATGACATCGCCTGACCTGTCCCAGCTGGCCATGTTTGCTGTCGCCCTGGCGCTCACCGGATGCCTGTCCGGTTTTCTGGCCGGACTGCTCGGCGTTGGCGGCGGCATCATCGTCGTGCCGATGCTCTATCTCCTGTTTCCCTTTGTCGGTGTTGCCGAGGAGATACGCATGCATCTCGCGGTTGGCACGTCGCTGGCCACGATCATTCCGACAGCCATCATTTCGTCCCGTTCTCACCATAACAAAGGCTCCCTCGATCTGACGCTGCTGAAAAAACTCGGCCCGGCGATTGTCGCAGGAGTCGTTGCCGGAAGCATCTTTGGCGGCAAGACATCAGGACGTACCCTCATCCTGATTTTCGCCACGCTGGCCTTGCTCGTTGCCTTTTACATGGCATTTCGGCGGGATAGTTGGGTTTTCGGCAAGAATCTGACCGAATCTGTTCGCCTGAGAGTGCCTCTCGGGCTATTTATTGGATGGTTCTCCGTACTCATGGGTATCGGAGGCGGAACGCTGTCCGTGCCGGTCTTGAGCCTTTTCGGTGTCGAGATGCGCCGCGCGGTCGGTACCGCATCTGCCGTGGGCGTGCTCATCGGCATTCCAGGCCTCCTGGGTTTCATCGCCAGCGGCTGGGGAAACCCGTTATTGCCGCCGCTCAGTCTTGGCTATTGCAGCCTGATCGGCTTCGCCCTGATCGTGCCAAGTGCCATGATGATGGCGCCGCGGGGAGTCCGCGTTGCGCATTCCATTCATCCGCCATTGCTCAGAAAAATATTCGCCTTCTTTCTGTTGATGACGTCCATCAAAATGTTTTTCAGTGCATTCGGGGGTTGAAATGCTTCATTCACTGACCTGCCGCGGCGGCATGGTGTCTGCGCCGCATCACCTAGCTGCGCAGACGGGCGCGGCGATTTTGCGTGAGGGTGGCAACGCCGTCGAAGCCATGGTTGCGGCTGCGGCGACGATCGCCGTGGTGTATCCACACATGAACGGAATCGGCGGCGATGGATTTTGGCTGATCGCCGAACCCGGCCGGGAGCCGGTGGCTGTCCGAGCTTGCGGCGCATCTGCGGCTTTGGCTACGCCAGAGTATTACCGCGAGCATGGCGACTTGTCAGTGCCGACACGTGGCCCACGCGCGGCCCTGACAGTTGCAGGAGCCGTCGGCGGATGGGCTGCCGCCCTCGACCTCGCGACCCCTTGGGGAAAAAAGCTGCCGCTTGAACGCCTGCTGGACGACGCCATTCGATACGCGCGCGAGGGAGTTCACATCAGCCGTTCGCAGGCGGGGTTGATCCGCGGCAAATGGGATGAATTGTCCGCCATCGCGGGTTTTGCGGAGACCTTTGCCGCCGGTGGGCCACCGGACTGCGGTTCGCTCCTTGCACAACCTCGTTTGGGCTCGACATTGGAACATCTCGCCCGCAATGGGCTCGAGGACTTTTATCGCGGGGACATTGCACGAAGCATGGCCCGCGATCTCGAAGCGCTCGGAAGCCCCCTCCGAAAGGACGATCTGGAAAGTTACCAAGCCAAGAGAGTGGTGCCGTTATCGGTCGAACTGTCGTCCGGACGTGCTTATAACCACCCACCACCCACACAGGGAGTCAGTTCGCTGGCCATTCTTGGTATTTTCGATCGGTTGGATATACGTGAGTGCGACTCCTTTGCGCATATTCACGGCCTGGTGGAAGCCACCAAGCGTGCCTTCCGCTGGCGGAACGCGCATGTTGGCGATCCTGCGTACATGCCGACCTCGCCACAATCGTTCCTGACGCCAGAATCGCTTTCCTCGGAGTCCGGAATCATCGACGCCTTCAGCGCGTCACCGTGGCCGGAACCGTCACGCCCCGGCGACACGGTATGGATGGGCGCAGCGGATCGACACGGTCGCGTCGTCAGCTACATCCAGAGTATCTATTGGGAATTCGGCAGCGGCATTGTGCTCAAGGAAAGCGGGGTGAACTGGCAGAATCGTGGGTCGAGTTTTACGCTGCATGATGGGCCGAATGCCCTGCGGCCAGGAAGACTGCCATTTCACACGCTCAACCCAGCCATGGCACGGTCGCGAGATGGACGTACCCTGGCCTATGGCACGATGGGCGGCGAAGGGCAGCCTCAAACACAGGCCGCGTTCTTCACACGCCACATGCAGTTCGGGAAAAACATGCAGGAAGCGATCACGGCCCCCCGCTGGCTGCTTGGGCGCACATGGGGAGAGGACTCGACCAACTTGAAGGTTGAGTCACGCTTCCCGTCCGAACTGATTGCTCAATTGGAAGCGGCTGGACACGAGGTTCAGATCGTCGGCCCGTTTGAAGACATGATGGGCCACGCGGGAGCCATTGCGCTTCATCCCGACGGAATGTTGGAAGGCGCTACGGATCCACGTGCGGACGGAGCGTGCGCCGGTATTTAGCCGCTCAACGGTCGCTGTTGCAAGGGACACGCCGGACGCAAGTTGGTTGACGACGGCAGAATCCCGTTCGAATCCTGCGGTGTTGATGAGATGCGCATTCAAGCCACGGCGGGACGAAAATGCGGGATTGCCTCGATCAGTGTACGCGTGTAGTCGGCCCGCGGCGCCCGCAGAACCTCGATTGCCTCGCCGCTCTCGACGATCTGTCCCCGGTTCATCACGATCACCCTCTCGCACAGCAGGCGCACCACGTTGAGATCGTGGGAGACAAAGATGTAGCTCATCCCCAGTTCGCGCTTGAGACGGTCGAGCAGTTGCAGCACCACTGCCTGCACCGACACATCGAGCGCCGAGGTGGGCTCGTCGAGGACCAGCAGTAACGGCTCGGGCGCAATGGCACGGGCGATGCCGACACGTGCTTTCTGCCCGCCGGACAGCTGGTGAGGGAAGCGGCTCAGCAAATCGTGCGGCAAACCGACCAGGGCGGCTAGCGCATCGACACGTGCGGCAATGGCCAAGGCGTCGGTCATGCCTTTCAGCCGGCGCAGCGGTTCGGCAATGGCCTCGCGCGCGCTGTAACGCGGGTCAAGGCTTTCGTGCGGATCCTGGAACACCATCTGAATCTTGCAACGTTGGGGCATGCGGGCAAACTGCGCGGCGCTGTACTGACTGATGTTCTCGCCATCGAGGATGACCTCGCCCGCCGTTGCGTCGAGCAGGCGAGTGACGATGCTCGA